>CAZMDZ010000256.1:0-6095 GCA_964565175.1 uncultured Planctomycetales bacterium | reverse complement strand
CTTGCGCACTCTGCAATCTCTCATGGCGAAAAAGTGGGGACGAGGTTTGATTCGCAAGCTCGCCCCCAATCCTGGTCAAGGGCCATCCCAAGCCTCGCGCCATCGCGGTTTTGCTCACTTACGCATGCTCGATGCAGACGGGCAATCCATCGGCAAGCTGATGATGAATGGCGATCCCTCCAACCTCATCACCGTGCGCTGCCTGGTCCAAGTCGGTTTAGCCCTCGCCGCCGGAGAAGCGAAACGCGGCGGGGTGGTGACGTCGGCGTCGGCGTTTGGCGATACACTAATTGAACGCCTGCGGCAAACCGGAGACCAATTCGTCACCCATGAAAATTCTACTGACTGCCGCTCTACTGCTTAGCCCTGCTGCACTGTTGGGGCTCTCGCCACAAACTCAATCGCCTCCATCGATCGTGACTTCGCCGTCCAACGCAAGCGCACCTTCCGCTCAAGAAAGTCCAGATGCTGCGGCGAAGGCAAAGGACCCCCACCGCCAATTTGACTTCTGGGTGGGTTCGTGGCGCTGCGAAACTTAAGATGGCAAAGTAGCCGGCAGCAACGTGATCACGCTGGAGTGTGGCGATAAAGTGCTGCAAGAAAATTGGACTGGCGCCAGTGGCGGCGCTGGCAAAAGCTTGAACATTTACGACGCTAAGCAAAAGCTCTGGCACCAAACCTGGGTCGACCAATTTGGCACCCTGTTGCAACTAGACGGCAACCTAGACGCCGACGGTAACATGGTGCTGCGCGGAACTCGCCCTGGCAAGGACGGGAAAATGGTTCAGCATCAAATCAAGTGGTCCCCTCAGGGTGAACAGGTCCGTCAAACTTGGACTTACTCCACCGATGATGGCGAGACTTGGACCACAGCCGCCGACTTGAATTACATCCGTGTAAAAACGGAAGCACCTGAAAAAGAATAATCTAAATCTCCTTACTCCCCCCTAGTTTTCATCATGCCCGAAGATCCCCTATCCGCAAACTGCGACTCCTTCGGCAAGCCGTATCGCGTTCCCGATCCTGAAAAAGTATTTTCCTGCAAAGCTTGTGGAGGTCGCGTTTGCGCGACCCCTCCCGAGGCCGAGGATCAAAATCCGCACTGCCACGAATGTCAAACGGAAGTCAGCGGAAAGGAATCTTTCTGCACCCACTGCGGAGCCGAGCTTGCGGTCGAACAAAACATCGACAAAGCAAAGTTTAAACGTCGGCGCAGCGGGGCCGAGCGAGAAGAAAGTCGCGCCGCCTCGCGGGAGCTGAGCAATGCGCTGAAGTTCATGAAGATTCTTCGGCTTTGGTTCGGCCTCAACGTAATCTTCCATGGCCTGATCTTGGCGTTTTCGCCCTTCCTGTTTGTCGGACCGGGAATCATCGATTCCGAGTTCGCCTTACTGATGCTCGCCATTAATCTGGCGACTTTCTCCCTAATGGTCATTGGTTATTTTCAAGTCAACTATCGCCCCTTTGTTTGGGCAGTGGTGTTGGCAAGTATCGTGACTCTGTCACGCGGACACGGGGTCATTTCCTCCGAATACAACACCGTCGTCACCGTGGTCAGCGTGGTTTGGGCGCTGTTGTTCTGGGCATTGGTCGTACCCACGGCCCGTGTGCGCAGCTTGATTGAAAACAATCCGGACCTCACCATTGCCAAGCGAATCACTGGCTCTCGATCTACCCGCGGCGGCAAAGTTTCACCGCAACAAGCACTCAAGCAAGCCGAGCAACGAGCCTGGCGAAAAGCTGGAATGACCGTTGCAGTGGTTTCCGTGGTAGTCCTCGGCTCATCCTTTGCCATGTACAAAGGAAACAAAACGCCTCCATTTGAAGACACTTGGGCGGAGTTCCAGGAAGACTGGCAACGAGGAGACATCGAATCGGTGTCCCAATGGTTTAGTGAAAGCAATCGCAACACCCAGCAAGCCGAGCTCCAAGCTGCCAGAGAAAACCGCCAATGGGGACGCAATTGGCCGTCTCTTTCCGATCATGAAAAAGACGTTTATACCTCTGAGGTCACAGGCGAGCCCAATAGCGCCATAGTCGAAGCAGTCGTAGCCGACGGCACCGTTCGCTATGACTGGGGAGCCAGCAATGGCAACTGGCACCTTCGTTCGATTGAGCTGCCAGCCCCTGAATTCGAACCGGTACTGATTGATTGGAAACGGGCTTGGGCGGCATCGGATTTTGACCGCTTGGCGGGTTTTTTCGTTAACACCGAAAAAATGAAGCGCAGCTTGCGCAGCATTGCTTCGCGTCGCGACTGGGAGAAGCTGCCCGCGATCACCGACACGCGAGTAGATGATGCTCAAGATGGTTTTCGCTCAGTTTACTTCACCACCGAACTCGGCGAAGTTCGGGTGGACTTTCGGCTCACCATGGATGCGTGGGCAGCCAACCGAATCAAACCACCGCCGCGTTGAACCAGACGGATCCTCTCCTCGCTTGCCATTCCTGCCGAACGCTGATGGCAAGATCGGCGCGGTTCTGCCCCCATTGCGGAACCGCGTCGAATCGCCATCGTCGCAGTTTGGAAGTGGGTAGGAAAAAGGAACGCGCCCATATCAACCGGGCGGTCTGGGCAATTGCTTGCTTATTTGCCGGTGGCGTCGGCGCGATGTTGCTGCCGGGAACCGAAGAGGTTTACGTCAACTGGTGGCAGGACATCGGCATGGTCGTGGTCAGCTTGGTGGCCATCAGGATTTTGGGTTGGGACAAGTTGACCGCTTGCTTGGCCGGTCGGCCCGATACCAAAAATATGTTGCTGGGGATGGGAGTGGGCGTTGCCACTTTGGTGTTTTCGGTGTTCTATGTCTGGTTGTTGCCGTCCCTCGACTTTCTGGCCGATGAAGAGCTCATTGTTGAACCAGAGCTCAGCTTGGCCGTCGTGATTTCGGTGGTGATTCTGGCCCCACTCCTGGAAGAATGGACCGATCGCGGAGTGGCTTGGCAGGCAGCCAAACGGTTAGGCGGAACCCGCTTCACCATCTTCTTAACCGCAGCACTTTTTGCTTTGGCGCATGGCTTGAACGGTTGGTTTGTGCTCGAAATGCCCCATCGTTTCGTCAGCGGACTTGCCTACGGCTGGCTTCGCTGGCGCAGTGGATCGCTTGGTCCCTGCATTGCCGCCCACATGGTCCACAACGGTCTGGCAGTGGCAATGGAATAGAATTGCCGCTCCGTTTCCTCCGTTGCCACACCCTCTTCCCGTCCGCCTCCTCAATCGACTTGGCGCTGCCTTCCAGCGCTTGGGGTGGGATCCGATTCCACTCCAACCCGAACTGTTGCTAAAACGTGCGCAGCGGCAAACCGGCCTCAGCGACTTTGGCGAACAGAATCCCACTTGCGCTTGGATGGCCGACGACTTCCGAGAGGGTTTGGAGCAACTGTGCCGCTCTGGCCGAGTCGACGCGGGCTTAAATTTTGTCGGCAATTTGGCGCTTTACCGCCAAGCGCTTCAAGGGTTGATGACGCGACTGCAGATGGTGGATTTGCATCGCAAGCAGCCGCAGTTTTTCGAACAAACGCAATTGGCCCCACTGGTGGTGGTCGGCATGCCGCGCTCGGGCACCACTTATCTGCACCGTTTGCTTGCGCTGGATCCGGCCATGCAACCGCTGCCTTTCTGGAAGGTTGCCCACCCGATGCCGCCAGCTGGTAAGGATCGGCGGCGGCGGCAAACGCAAAAGGATTTGAAGTGGATCAAGCGCATGGCGCCGGAGTTGGACGCCAAACACTTCCTCGACGCCGACGAAGCCGAAGAGTGTTTGTTCCTGCTCAATCCAACCTTCAAAAGCTTGGCTTTTTGGGTAAGCAGTCCGGTTTACGGGTATTTGGATTGGCTCAAGGACCAAGACTGCAGCGCCGCCTATCAGTTCTACCGCGATCAATTGATGGTGCTGCAAGCGCAACAACCCAGCCGCCCGCTGGTCTTGAAGTCGCCGGTCCACACTGGACATCTAAGCGAATATCTGCGCGCCATCCCCAACGCCCGGATCGTCTGCATCCACCGCAACGCCGTCGACGTCCAAGGCAGTGCCAACAGTTTGTTCCGCACCTTGTTTTCCGTCGTCAGCGATCACGTCGACGTAGCCAAGATGGCGCGAACCAACTTGGATTTACTCACCATCGCCGCCGACCGCGCCTTGCAAGCACGCAGCGAAATTGGCCGCAACGCCGTGCTCGACATCCGCTATCAAGATTTGCTGGAGCACCCCGTGCAATGCGTGGAGAAAATTTACGCCCACCACCAACTTGCTTTCACCGACGATTTCCGCGCCGCGCTCAATCATTTCATTTCGGCTCGCCCGCAACATCATTTTGGGATTCACCGCTACTCGCTCGATGAATTTGGGTTGGACGAGAACGACGTGAAGCAGCGCTTCGGCCGCTATGATCAACTAGCTTGAACCGCAACCACCTCATCATCGCATTCGCTCTGCTGCTGCTGGCGGCAGTGGTGGTCATCTTGATGGAACCGCCGGGCGGTTTTTGGGATGAAAATGGCGAATCCACGGAGCACGATCTCAGCACCGCGGTTTTGGAAAAGAATGGCAACGGCGCAGACCAGGGTGACTCAAGCCTGCGCACCCCTGGGCGCCAAGAAGGCCTGGAGCCGGCCATCGGGGAAGCCGTCGGCCGCGAACAAAAAGACCCGGGCATCGCTTCGTTTTTAGGTCGTGTGGTGAACAGCAAAAACCTGCCCGTCGAGGGCGCCCGCGTGACCGCTTACGGCATGCCCGGCCGAGCCCGTGGCTACGACCCGAACCAACCTGCTTTCCGCCCCTACGCCAAGCTTCAAACCACCACCGACGCCAAAGGCCGCTTTTCCGTGGCCGAAAGTCCGCACGAAGGCTTGCGTTGGTTGCTGCGCGTCGAACATGAAAAACATCCGCTGCTGGAACTGACCGACCTCAGCTCCATCCCCGGCCGCAGTCGCGACCTGGGTTTGCTGCAACTCGCCGACGGCGCCAGCGTGCAAGGCCAAGTTACCGACCCCGACGGCTACCCGCTGCTCAACGCCAAGGTCGTGGTTTTGCGCGGTGCCGCTGGCTTGCGCCTATCCAAGTGGTTGGAAGCCGACAGTTTTCCACTACCTGGCGCCGAAGCAGTGACCGCCCGCGACGGCGGCTTTGTCATTCGCAACTTGCCACCAGGCCCGATTCGCTTGCAGGCTGAAACACCAGGTTTCGTGACTTCGATTTCAGCCGAAGCCAATCTGCGTAGCGGCGAAGAATTGCGCGACTTGCACTTGGTTCTGCCACGTTCGATGCCGTTGCGCGGCGTGGTGCTGCGAGTGGATGGCGGCCCGATTGAAGCAGCCACTATCCGCTCGGTCTTTGAACCACACAGTTCGACCGAAACCACCAGCGATGTCGGCGGCCACTTTGCGCTCGAACTCCCCGCTGAAGCCAGCAAGGTGCGCATTTCAGTCACCGCCCCCGGCTACGGCTTATTCCAACAAAGTTTGAAGAGCCAACAGTTGCAGCAACTACGTCAGGCTCAGCAACCACTGGAAATTCAACTTGCTCCGATCCAACCGCTGCATGGAGTGGTCGTCGACACCAACAACAACCCGATCGCCAACGCCGACGTCGGCTTGTTCGAGCAATCGCGGATGCGACTGGCGCGGATTGCTCCGGATCTTTCGTCGCCGTTAGATCAAACCACCACCGATGCCAGTGGTCGCTTTGAACTGGGCTTGGATCCAACCCAAACCACGGACCGTCGCCTGCGCGTAGTTGCCTGGGCCGATGGTCACTTCGCCACTTCCTCCGCCACATTGCGCTTTGAACAACGAGGCGGCAAGGTGCCGGAAGTGCTCAGCAAAGAGATCATCCTTCGCTTGCAACCCGGCTCGATCATCAGCGGAACTGTGCGCAATGAAACCGGCACCGCCGTCGCGCAGGCGCGGGTGCATTTACGTCGCCATGGCGGCGTCGGTAAATCGGCGGGGTTGGCGGCCAGCTTGAGCACGCGCGACGGCGAAATCGTGGCGGTGGCGACGGCCAATTCGTTGGGCGGATTTGCCTTTCCCAACCTGGCACCTGGCGAATACCACCTGGAGGCGATGCGCAGCGGTTATTCCCCAGGCAGCACCG
>CAZMDZ010000255.1:0-6099 GCA_964565175.1 uncultured Planctomycetales bacterium | reverse complement strand
GCGATGCTCGGTTTGAATGTGGCCCGGCACGTCGTGCCAGATCCCGTTGCCGCCAATCTTGCGATAGCGGAACGCCCAGTACATATTCCGATCTTCCCGGCTGACGCCATCGCCCAACCCCGGACCGCTGATGGTCACCGGTACCCCAGGTTCAATGTCGTCGGCGGTCGTCCACACGCCTTTGTTATCAGCGGCGACCAAGCGCATTTCATAACCGGCGACCGGGTAGCCGACTCCACCGGCAACGCCATTGCCGGAAGTGCAGCTCTCACCCAACTTGACTTCAAATGCCGGTGAGGCATTTTTGGTGTAACAAAGCGGGTAGTTGAAGCGGAACTCTTCGTACTCGTTTCCGTCCATGACCGGTTCATCCGTCGCCGTATGCAGCGCTACCGACGGCCGCGGTAAACCGTTGTCTAGGTCCAAATCAGCCAGCTCGCCGACGTCGGCGAGGTTGGAATATTCAGCCATCGCGGGGGTGACGTAGTAGGCATAACCGTTCCCTTTGAGGAAGTAGACCATCTGCCATTCGTCATTCACCGGCGCGGTCGATACTGCTTCCAGCTCACTGATTCCCAAGCGCACGATGTGAATCGGATAGTTCAAACGCGAGGGCGTCGGGCCGTCGGCGGTGATTTGAATGCGGTACTCGCCAGGCTCGACGTAGCGCCCACTCATGTCCATGCCGTCCCACTCTCCTTGAACGACTTGGCCGCTGGCGCTGTAGCTGTTGCTCGATAAATGGCGGACCAATTTGCTCGGTGCGCTTCCCTCGACTACGTTGACGGTTACCTGATAGGTGCCGGTTGCGGGCAAGGTGAAATCAAAATCGATCTCGCCGTCGGTCAATTTCGGGTCGGCGATGGCTGGCCGGTTGCCCGCACCTAAGTCATTGATAGACTGAGCACTTGCGGCGGTTGAGAATAGAGCCAGCAAAGACGGCAGCCATGCCGCATGCTGGAGCAGGTTGATGTGGCGTCGCATGGAAAAATCGATCCTACACCACAAACCGCCGCCATCGGCGACTTCTTCCTCGTCAACCCCTACCACTTCTGGGGTGAAGACGTCTGGGATAACGAAGGTACCGGCTTCAAGCACATGGATGTTGAGCCCGTGGATGGCTACGTCGATTCCCTCTGGGCCGACGACGCCACCTTCCTGAAGAAAGCCGACGACTAAGTCTGCGGTTTTTTGATCTGGTACAGCTCCAGCAGTTTGGAGTCATCAAGGCGTTTAACGATGAAGCCCACCTCGGGCGCGTACCAGTAAATGCTGACTCGAGCTTCGCTGTCGCCTTCAGCGAGCTCGACTCCTCTCCATATTCGAAAGCAGTTAAATTTTCCGGCCGGCGTTTCAATCCATTCGCGCAGGTCACAATGATAGGTCGCGTGCAGCTTGACCGGATCCCGACGCACGCCGTGACTGTAAAAGTTTGCGCTCCATGTTTTTCCAACCCAAAGCGGGAAATGGAGGACTGGATCGCCAGGTAGCAAACGCTGAATCGGTCCTGCATGTTCGGGCAAATCCTTACCCATGTCCGACCAGTCGACACCGAATAGCTGACTGACCCCGGTCTGCACATCGGTCATCTGCCAGCCGTCGTACGGGCTAGATTCGATTTTGAAATGAGCGACGGAATCGCCGCGGTGGAAGATCAGTTCGCTGCCGAGTGGTGGAGTCGTGCCCTCACCCCATATTGGTGCTGGACATTGATCTGCTTCGGCTACAGGTTCACTGACTTGGAGCACACCATCCCCAACCAAGAGTTCTTCTGGTTCCTCGGCGGGGCTTTGGCATGAGACAGCCAGGAGCAACGCTACGGAAGTTGTCTAAAGTGAACCAAGGACTAAAATAAGGCCGAGAATGCCATGATCACTCCAAAGCAGAAGTTCCTACAGATGTTGGAAGCCCTGAGTTTATTGGCGGCTCCTGGCTCCACCCAACTCGCCGCTTTTCCGAAGTATGTTTGCAGGCCCGATGAGATACTTCTGACCGTTGATGATGCCTTTGGTCAGGCGAAGGACCTCGTAGAAACAGGGCTCCTCGGGCGTGAGATTTTTGACTTGCTGGAGAAGCTAAATGGCTTAATGGATGAACTCCAAAATGCTCCTGACGATGTGTGGAGTGAGGAGGCAGTGCTTCAACACCCGCTATGGGAAGCCCTTAGGGTTTGTGCCCGGGAGGCGCTGAAGCGGCATGATTTGCAACTTGTAGCCATCCGGCTCGAATGGATCAAATATTCACCTGGTGGGGAGCAAGGCGTGGACGGTGAGAGTTGATCATAGGCGTAGCTAAAGAATGGCACGCCAGCTCAGAATTGTTTATGGATCAAGGGTCAACGGCACGGCAACGGAAGACATTTGGACCAATGGCAGGGCAATGCTGACTGCAGCAAATTGGAAGGTAGTGCCTACATAAGTCCCAGCGATGCTTGGCGGTAGATTGAGAAATGCCGTCGCGTTGCCAGCGGCATCCAGCAAGCCTTGGCTGTTGCTGAAGACGCTAGGCGGGTTGTTGCCGGTCATCCATGTCGAGAGCCAGTCGGCAGTCAACGGAATATCGACGCCATGAACATTCGTTGGCCCGGTGCCGGTGGCCGACGCAGCCAGCATGTAATTGTTGCCCGCTTCACTGGCCGGGAAATCGATGTCGAACTGCACAGTCCCGCCTGCAGCGTTGGAGAGGGTGGTTGCGCTGGAAGTGAGATAGGGAATCAATCCCCAACTCCAAGCCGTCATCGCTCCGTAACCGGAGGTGCTGAAGTCCCATTCGGCGTTGATCAAGAAATCATCCTGCCCATCGTTGTTAAGGTCGCCGCATGGATTGACCACTTTTCCAACCAATCGGGCTTGGCCGTCACCATCCCAGCGGTGAAGCTGGCTGCCGTCATTTCCGTTGAACAAAAACGCAGAGCCAGCGTCAAAGGTGCCGCCTAGATCGGAATAGGGAGAGCCGATTAGAACTTCGTCGGCGCCGTCATTGTTTTGATCGGGCAAAATAGCCAGGGAATAACCGAATTGATCGGCGTAAAGTTCGCCGGTCCATTCACGCAGAAAAGCGCCGTTAAGGTTGTAAGCATAGGCAGCGCCGACTTGTTGCCAGCCAGCGGACTGCGGCGCGGCCATCGGTTCGCCGATGAGGATGTCGTCGATGCCATCGTTGTCAATGTCGCCGCCCATCGCCGCGCTGAAACCGAAGCTAGTTGTGGCGGATCCGTTGATTTGCAGTAGCACGGCCCATGCGGCACCCGAGTAGATGGTGACGTTTCCCTGGTTGTTGCTCACGCCGTTATCCGCGCCGGGTGAACCTACAAATACGTCGGCATAACCGTCACCATTGATGTCACCTGCCGCGCCGACGCAATGACCGGTCAGGTCAGCACTCGTGCCGACGTAACCCCACAGCTGACTACCGTCGAATCCGGAATGCACCCATGCCACCCCAGCACTTGCGCCGCCGTAAAAAGAATCGAGCGGGTCGCCAATGATGTAGCCGGCGTAACCGTCTGCATTGACGTCACCGGCGCCAGCGATTGCATGGCCGAAGTTGCCGTAAGTCGTCAATCCATGATGCTCGTAAAGCAAAGCACCGTCGCTGCCGGAGTAAACGAACACGGTTCCGGCACTGGTTCGCCCAAATGGACTGGTGTTGACCGCGCTGACGAGCAGGTCGGGTACACCATCGCCGTTGACGTCACCCGCCCCGGCGGTGGATGAACCTAACCAATCATTTTCATTGACGCCAATGAACTCATGAATCAGCGTTCCATCTGCGCCCGACAACACCTGCGCGCGGCCTACGTTGAAATAGAACGTGGTGAAGTCGTTCCCGACTGATCGCCCCCGGAACCGCATGCGATGACGGCCGCCCCTGTTGGAGAGCGCGGAAGTCGTCGACGATTTCTTGGTACAAGCGCTGCACTTCTTCGGGCTCACCCTCGATCAACGACTCAGCTTTCAAGTCTGGGATCTTTTGCAGAGCTTCAATCCAGTCTTCGAACAACTCTTGCGCGCGTTGCAAACTCACGTCGGCCCTCCACTTCCTGAACCGCTGCCGCTGCGCATCTTGGCCAAAGCTCGCTGCACTGCTTTGCGTGCACTTTCCGGCTTGAGTTCATGGGCGGCCGCAACTTCGGTCCAGCTTAATCCCTGTAAATGTGCACGGACTAACTTACGTTCCCGCTTCGGTAGACGCGCCAACGCCAGTGCGGTTTGCTGCCATTCTTCCGCCGCGACCAATTCCGTCGCTGGGCCGGGTTGCTGATCGGGCATCAGCGATGCATCAGCGGCTATTCGTAAATCTTCCCGCCGCTTGCCTGCACGCAATTGACGAGCACCATCGGCTGCTTTCCAGCGCAGGCGGGCGGCGAGTAGGGCAAGGAAGGAATCGCGGCTTTCGAATTTCACCGCAGCTAATTCCGGCCACAAATCGCCAAGCACCGATTGCACCAAATCACCGCTATCTAAAAACCGTCGCAGTCCTGGGCCAAGGGCGCCGTGGCCGAGGCGGGCGAGATCGCTGAGGAAAAAGCCGAGGAATTCGTCGGCTAGATGCGGGTCAGTCGCCAAGCGGCTATGGACCAGAGCAAGCACGGCGTCGGCGATGCTCATGCCAGTACGGCGGCGGGGGGAGGTGGGGGAACCGTCGGCGCGATTCAAAGCACCTGCGCGCACTCGAGCCACGACCAAGGCTTGCAATGCCGGATCATTCACCACCCGAGCGCAACCGGGGCCCAGACGCTGAGCGGCAAAATCAACTGCCGCCGCCGCCACTTCGGCCGGATCGATGGGTGGCCCGGGCATGCTCCCAGGCTAACAGTTGCAACTCCAGCGAGCCCCGCCGACGACCCGCTATGCTGGAAAGCCGCTCTCCCCTTATGAGTCTCCATCAATTCCGTCCCCGCTTCCGCCTCCAGGTCCCTCATCAGCCCAAAGAGGTGCTCGATCGATTGAGCAAACTGATCGCAGATCCCCAAGCGCCCTGCACCGGGCACTTGGCTGACTTGCAGGGCCATGTGGATTTGCAAATTCCTGTAAACGACCGCCATATGTGGTCACCGACCATGGGAATCAACATCGAAGAGCGCGACGGCGGAACCTTGCTGCGCGTTCTGATCGGTCCCAACCCGGGGATTTGGACGGCGGTGATGTTCAGCGCGCTTGGACTGATCACCGGAATCATGTTTTTGCTCATTCTCGGCAGCGTGCAACTATTTCTAGACAAATCGGCTTGGGCATTCACCATCGTGGCGATTTTTACCGTCCTGCTGCTCTGCGTTTGGGTGGCTTCTCGAATCGGCGCCAGGTTGGCTTATCCACAAACCCAGCACCTGCGCCAAGTTCTTGAGTCAGTCCTGCAGGATTAAGCTGTAAACCAGTCAGGCGACTAGTTATTGTGTGCGGCAATGGCTTGGGAACGAGCTGTCATCAGGCGCTGAATCGGCTGACTGCATTCGCCAAATTTCAGACTGCGCCCGATTTCACCCTTCCCACCAGGGGAAAAGGCATTAAGTCCTTGTACCCCTTTTCTCTCACTGGGAAAAACACACACGCATGAACACCGCGACCTCAACGGCCAGCGGCGACCTCCCCGTCAACTTGGAGAAATTCAGTTACGACGATGGGATCGTCCGCAAATTCCTTTTTGCTTCGGTGATTTGGGGCCTGGTTGGCATGTTGGTTGGCTTGATCGTAGCCTTACAACTTGCTGCACCAGTATTCAATAACTTCGGCCTCTCCGGCAACTGGACTCAAATCTTCGGCTTCGGCCGCCTACGCCCACTGCATACCAATGCAGTGATTTTTGCGTTCGCGGGCAACGGCATTTTTGCGGCGGTTTACTATTCGTCGCAGCGCCTGCTGAAGACGCGGATGTTCAGTGACAAGTTGTCCAAGCTCCACTTTTGGGGGTGGCAGGCGATCATTGTTTCCGCGGCGGTCACGCTGCCTTTGGGCATTACCCAGGGCAAGGAATACGCCGAACTGGAATGGCCGATCGACATCGCCATCACTCTGATCTGGGTGGTGTTCGCCGTCAACTTTTTCGGCACCTTGGCGATCCGCCGCGAGCGACATATTTACGTCGCCATTTGGTTCTACA
>CAZMDZ010000254.1:0-6118 GCA_964565175.1 uncultured Planctomycetales bacterium | reverse complement strand
GTTGGGTGACGATCACCCGGATTTGCTCCCGGTTCGTTTGCGTTTGGCTTTGGTAGCGATGCAAGAAGACAGCGATGCCAAAGATGCGCTGCTCGAATTCGCTCGCAAAGAAGAGTTGACCCGAGAACAGAAAAACCGCGCCGCCGTGGTGTTGGCTTTGCTGAATCGTCCTGCCGATGGCATCGAGTTGTTTGAGGCGGCTGGAACTGGATCCGCCCTTTTCCGTCAAGAAATTCGGTTAGCCGAGTGGGCGTTAAAAGCCAAAGACTTTGAGCATGCTCAGCAGTATGCCTGGCAAGCGCGAGAAACTGCGGTCACCAACCGCGATCGCTATTACGCGCTGGTGCTGTTGCGCCAAGCCTACCGCGACGCCGACCAGCTTGAGGATCTGCTCGACGAGTTCGCCAGTTTGGAAATCAACGACAAACCAACGCGCGAAGCCTGGATTTCGATGTTGCGTGAATTGGGCAAGTATGAGCAGGCCGTTTCGCTGTTCGAAGAAGATGCCGCCGCCGCTCAATTCCCCATCCAACAGCGCCGCGAGTTGTTGGAAATGTACCGCGATTCTGGCCGCGAGCAGGAAATGCTCGAGCAATATCGCAAACTGATTGAAGAACAACCTGGCAACTGGATTTGGCCCGAAGGTCTATCCCGTTTTTACCTCGAAAACGGAGACGTCACCGCCGCTCGAGAAGCTTGGCAGCGGTTTTTGCAACACGAAAAACCGGGAGCCAATTACCTGCAAGGCGCCGAAGCTTTGATGGGGGTGGGCATGGACGACTTGGCTTTGCAATGCGCGGAAGATTGCATTGCCGCCGACACGGTGACGTCGCCCGCTTATTTGTTCTTGTACGAGTTGCACAGCTTTCGCGGTGACCTGGAATTAGCCACTGCCATGCTGGACCGGATGCGCGACGCCTTGGCGGCCGATGCTCCTGAACGCATGCAACTGGCGGAAGCCTATGAAAGGTTGGGTGATTTGGAACAAGCGGTCGCCATTTTGGAGAGTCTGCGGCAGATTCGAGGGCTGGAGCGCACTGGCGAGGATTTGGAAATGCGGCTGGCTTGGCTGCACTCTGAAGTGGGCAACGAAGAACTTGCGCTGCAACGCTGGCAGGAAATTTGGCTGCGCATCGACTCGATTCCGCGCCGCCGTTACGTCGAAGATCGGATGATGTCGGTGGCTTCCCGTTTGGGACGGTTAGCCGACATTGCGATTGATTTGGAGAAGAAGCTTTACGCTGGCACGGCCAATCAACGGGAAAGCGGCTTGCTGGTGCGCTTGTACACCAAGGTCGGCGATGCCGTTTCTGCCACCGAAATTATTGATGAGCATCTAAGCACAGCGGCGGCTCGGAAGTGGAAGCTTTGCAAGAACAAGCACGCGTTTTCTTGGCTTGCACCGATTATCACAACTACGAACGTACTGTTCATCAGCTGATTGCATTGGACGCCGAGGGCGAACCGGATTACCTGCGCCAAATCGCGATGAGCATGTTGGAGCGCGGCAAACCCCAGCAAGCACGCAAGATCCTGGCGCGCCTAAAAGAGTTGGGCGCCACCGCCGACGAAGCTGAATTCGAAGCAGGTGTGCTAGCTTTGGCCGGGCTCGACGACGACGCCATCACCGCTTACCGGCGCGGCATCGCAGGCAATGCCAACCGCATTGAAAGTTACTTGCTGATGGCCAACTTAATGGCGTCGGCAAATCAGAAGGAACAAGCAATTGGCATGTTCCAACACTTGGCCGAGCATGCGGAAAAGGATGACTTGTTCACCATCGCCATCGACGGCTTGATCAACATGGAAGCGCCGGCGCCGGTTTTGAGGTGGGCGCGGCGGATTACTTTAGAGCGGTTGGCCAAGCGCCACGACAAGCCATACCTTTATCAGCTGCTTTCCGATTTAGCTGAGTTGAACAATGACGTCGAAGGTCAGTTCACGGCCTTGGAGAACATGTTGCCGATTGCCGGTGATCGACGCACTTCGGTGGTGCGCGAATTGATGGACCTAGCTGCCGGCAGCAGTAGCTTTATGGGTCCGCGGCGCCAGCCACAAACCAAGCGGCATTTGGATTTCGGCCGACGCCTGATCAATCTGGGCCAACTGGTGCCACCCCAGGTTTACTTGGATCTTGGCCGTGCATTTCTCAGTTCGCAAGACATCAACGATCCGGTCAACCCCTATTCCCTGGCGCGCGGCTTAGCGGATTTCGACACCTTCCGGCGCGACACGGCGGCTCTATTTGAGCAAGCACGCTACCTAGAAGAAGCCAAGCAGACCTATCAAAAGGTCTTGATCGGCGACAACGGCAATTTGGGTCTGCTGATCAAGGTTGCTGAACTGCAAGAACAAACCGGCAAGGATCAAATCGCCGCAGAAGCGTATCAACGCGCCCTGGAATTGCTTCTTTCGAGGCGCCCTGCAGTTGCCTCCAAGGAGGAGAAAGACATTGACGATCCCTATGCCCGTTGGCAAGCGCGCAACGTCGATGATTTTGACCGCTATTACCAGCGCGCCTTGGATGGCTTGAAGGCAAGCATGCAGCCGCCAGCGGTCGAGGCGATGCTGCTGGAGCAAGGCAAGCAGTTGGAAACCGACTTGCAGCACGTCATGCAACTGCAAGGCGAACGCGAGCAACCGCTGCCGCTTGATCGCTTCCCGCGCTTACTCCGCCGCACCGACTTCGTCCGCGACGTAGCCATGACCTACGAGATGGCTCACTTAGCCGAAGTGGCTGATTTGCGCTTATTGCAAAGCTTTGATCAAGACCAAGAACTGCTGCCGAAACTCATGCGCAGCTGGAGTCAAAACGGTTTGGTCAACGGCGCCCGTCGGCTGCTGGAAGCAAGTCCGCGGCCAGCGCTGGAAAAGGATCCGCTGCGATTCATGATCGGCGAAGGTTTGGATCCCGAAGGCTTCGAACTGATCCCGGCCGACGAAGCGCTGCGCTTAGTGATGCCGATGTTGACTGGCAATCGCTTCGAGGAAGCCAAGATTCTGCTGCAGCGAGTGGATTACCGGCGCAGTGAAAGTACCACCGAAACGGTTGGCGCCTTGTTCTCGGCGGCGACGATGCTCGACGAGCCAGATTTGCTCCTGAATTTGTCGCGCCATTGGCTGCGCTTGCAAATCAATGACCCCGAGAGTTATGGCTTCTGGGGTTTGCGCGGTTCGTTAGACCGCTGCATGCAAACCCTGCCGCCGGAACACTTCCGTAGCTACTGCCAGTATTACATGCAGTTGGTGTTGGAAGATCCGGAAAAGAATGGTGCCTACCTTGCCGGGATCCCAATCCTGCAAGACAAACTTGAAGAGCCGTTACTCACCTCTGAGGAGTTGACCGAGTTGATCGCCGAGCAAGGCGACATGCTGGCATTCAATCTTGGCCCATTGTTGGCATTGGTGCCGGTAGAAGAGCGTGCCACCATTGCTTCTTCCGTTTGGACCGAATTGTCACCGTCGATGCGCGGTTACTTCCCTTTCAACCTATTAACTTCTACCGAGGTCGAATTAGGGGATGAACTAGAAAGCTTGCTACTCGAATGGTTTAAAGTTGCGCTGAAAGATGGCGACCAACGTTACACCTTGCAGCGCGGCGACGGCTTGCTGGATCAAAAACTTCTGGAACGAAATTACGATTTAGTCGGCGAAGTCTTGGCGTTGATGGATCAGCAATTCCCCGACAACGCATTGGTCAAGGCCTACCGCTGCCGCTGGATGTGGCAGAAGGGATTCAGCGAAGAAGCCTTGAACATGGCGGTAGAAGCTTATTTCGACCCGGCGATGAGCAACAGTACCGATTGGAACTATCGCCAAGCCCAACGCCAGATCGAGTCCGAAATTCTACTCAGCCACCCCCAACCATTTTTGGAACGCTGGGAAGAGCAGAACCAAAAAGATGGCGCTGACTTAAAGCGGACCAAAGATCGCTTGAACTTGGTCCGTCGGCTCGATCGGTCAGAGCTTTACCTCAGTGAACTTCTTGCGGCCATTCAATGGCACCAAGAGGAAGTTAGCTTCAAACTCAATTACTACCACCAGTTGAAGAGGGAAAAGAGGCTGGAAGAGGCCGAGCAATGGCTCCAGCAATTGTTGGTCGAACACGAAGAGGACCAACAACTTTGGCGTACTCATTTTTACGCATTGCGTTCCTCATCGCGCTACCAAGAAGCACTGTTAGCGCTCAACCAGTGGCAGCAATTGGTTGAGGAAGAAAAGAATGACCAAGACCCCATCGAGGAAGAAGTTGAAAAGGTCGACACCCGGGTTCCACAAGCGAGTGTTTGGGAACTAAAGAAAGTGCTGGAAGAGGAGGGAGACGTCGCCGCCCAGCAAGTGTTGCGGCGAATTTGGCGTAGCTATCCGCGAGACGATCAGTCGATGGGCTACTTTTACCGTCAACCCTTGGATCGAAACTGGCCGCAAGATCCGGTGGAAAAAGAAGAACCGGAAGAAATCACAAAGAAGCGCCGACGTGGGGGACTGGAGGCCTTCTTGGCTCTGCCACAGGAAGATTCCGATCCGCCAGCAGCGCCATCGATGTGGGAGGTACTCGCCCAACATAAATTTGGCATTCAAGAAATGGAACGGCTGCTGCGAGTGGAATCGGCTGGAGTCACCGAAGGGCTTGACAAGGTTGTGGCCGCCTTGGCCCATGCCCGCGCTTCGCAAACAGAACCTGGTCTAGCGATCCAGGAGTTGCTTGACCTGGCGGCGGAAGGCCGCGCGCTGCGCCACCATTATCTGCAGTTGTTGGTTTTGCTCAGCGAACAAGAGGACCAGCTTTCGCAGGAAGCGCAAGCAGTGCTCGACGGTCTTCAACGCAGCCTTGATCCTAAGGACGCACCTCAATTGCTCGAACTTGCTCGAGTGATGGCGGCCACTGGCGATCGCGAACGGGCAGTTGCCCTTTACCGTTGGTGCGCAACGCGGGTCAGCAGTGGTGCTTTCTACATCTTTGATGAAGGCACACAAGTGCTGACCATCCGTCAGCTTTTAACCAGTGCTAAGCAGGCGCTTGAGGGTGGGGAGGATCTGATCAGTTTGATTGAACTTGCTTTGCAAGTCGCCGCGCCCAGTGACAACCCGTGGGATACGGAAAATTATCAGCGCCTGGTCTTAGAGACTTGGTCCGAATTGCTCAGCCCTGCCGAAACTTTGGAACGCTGCGGCAAGATCTGCGCCGAAGCCGATTCTAGAGAGCAAAGTCTGCGTCGTGAGATCGCCCGCAAAACGGCTCGTCTCTATGCGCTCACCGGCAACATCGACCGCGCCATCCAGTGCGCCGAAGTGGCCTTCTGCTCCTTCCCGCTAGAGGCTTTTTACAGTCAGTATCGCTACTACGGCTTTGGCAGCAACGAACATCCGGCTCGTGGAATTTCTCAATCCGGGTGGCAACAGTGGATTCCCGCTCAAGCTGATGAATTCGCCGATGCCAGCGCCTGGTACTCGGCATTCGCCAACGCCATGCTGGATTGGCTGCAAGCAGAACGCTTCCCCGAGCGATCCGCAATCACCGGAAGTGTGCTCGCCTGCATCCGCCTTTGGGATTCCGGCCAAAGCGATGCCGCTCAACAATTGCTGGCAAGGCTCAAAGAGCTCCCCGAGCTCGACGGCACCAGCCGGCTATGGATCGCCGACGCCTTCCGTTACTGCCAGCAGGACGCCGTCGCGGCTGCGATCGAGCGCCAACTGCTTGCCGAGCGCGAGTTGACCCGCGCCCGCTGGAATGACGTCTTCGAAGCGGTGGCGGCAAGTGAAGGACCAGCAGCCGCGCTAGCCACCTACACACCGCTTTCTGAACAGAACCAAAGCGAAGAATTGATGATGGGTCTGGTTGGATTGGCCGAGGCTTCTGGCGATCAGGAAGAGGTCGCCCGCTTGCAGCGAATCTGGACCGCGGCCCAGGCTGCAAAAGCTGAAATTGATGCCTGGCAGGAAGAGCAGAATGCGGAGCGTGAAAAGCAGAAGCAGGGCTCAACCACCCGGGCCATGATCATTCGCTAGCGAGCGCTGGGCACAAAAAAAGACTCCCGAGCGAACTCGGGAGTCTGGTCAAGGTGGTGGGCGATACTGGACTCGAACCAGTGACCCCCAGCTTGTCGAGCTGGTGCTC
>CAZMDZ010000253.1:5482-6130 GCA_964565175.1 uncultured Planctomycetales bacterium | reverse complement strand
CTTCACCATCCGCGCGCCTGATTTTCGGCCCCTGAGTAGGAAATCTGATAGTAGAGAGGTGCGGAATTTCCGCGTCGATCTTCCTTACAGGACTCCACGGCTTGGTTAATGGTGGCGTGACCGTTTCATGCACCTACAACTCGTTGCAGTGGAATGGCGACACAAACTTCGGCATGCATTCCAAAACATTCCTTGCCAACACCAATGGTGGCACCCTGTCGATGTCCTACGACAGTCCGCGAAGCAACATCGGCAGTGTTTCGGATTTCGGTGTTTATGGCTGGTATCCAACGATTGACAACCATGGAGTCGCCGCCAACGGCTTCGACATCATCCTTTCGGGCATCGTGCATGGACTTGATGGTGCGGGTATCACACTTGCGGCTGTCTTGACCGCGGATGCAGCAGGCTTTGCCAGCTACTCCACGTTCATTCCTCCGGGCGCATGCGGCAATGTCTTTGTGCACTGCATCGACGGAACGACCTGCGCGACCATTTGCGTGTCAGGATTTCTGCGCCAAGTGCCATGATTTTTGGAAAAATGGTGGGATGTTGCTTTCCATCCCCTTGCTATTGACCTTGCTCCCGGCGGTGGGGGGCCCCAAAATTGGGGGGCGCCAGGAGAGACGCGGGGATTTTTTTATGGGG
>CAZMDZ010000253.1:0-5472 GCA_964565175.1 uncultured Planctomycetales bacterium | reverse complement strand
GCCGCCCAAATTGTGGGCGGCCACGATGAGCAACTGGATCATTGGATTGGCTCGGCTTCGGTATCGGCTTTTGGTTACCAAGTCGACAGTGCGGGCGACGTCAATGGCGATGGCGTGGCAGATATTTTGATTGGCGAGCCCTTTTATGACGCGGGCTCGGTCACCGATAAGGGCGCTTTTCGGGTAGCGTCGGGCGTCGACGGCAGTTCTTTGTTTCGGATGACCGGAAGCGCCAACCTTTTGCAATTGGGGTCTTCCTTAGCCAATGCAGGCGACGTCAACGGCGATGCAATCCAAGATTTCATCGTCGGCGCGCCAGCGTCCTCCGCTGGTGGCTGGGAACGCGGTGCGGTGCTGCTTCTTTCGGGTGCGGACTTCAGCATCCTTCGCACTCATCAAGGATTGAAAGATGGCGAACGCTTTGGTCATGCCGTTTCGGGCATCGGCGACCTTGATCAAGACGGCTTTCACGATTACGCCGTCGGCACGCCGCTCGCCAACAATCAGTTTGGCAACGTGCAATTATTTTCCGGCGCTGACGGCTCTCTGCTTCGCAAATTGAATGGTGGCATTACTCATCACATGGGTTTTTCCGTGGCGGCTGCGGGTGACGTCAATGGGGATGGCCGGGCAGATATCTTGGTCGGCTCCCCTAACGCCAACAATCGCTTTGGCATTGCCGCGGTTTACTCCGGCGCCAACGGTAGTGTGATCCATGAGTTCCACGGCGACCCGGCTGGCATCCGTCCGCAACTTGGCTACGCCGTTGCCTCTGCCGGCGATCTGAACCTTGATGGCTACGACGACATGTTGATTACTGCAGCCCGCTATGGCGTCAGCGAAGATGGCGTCGCCTATGCATACTCCGGCATCGATGGCAGTTTGATCTATGAATGGACCGGACCGGCAAGCTCTTGGTTCGGCACCTCCATCGCCGCCCTCGACGACCTCAATGGCGACACCGTTCCGGACATCATCATTGGCGCCCCTCGTGCAGACGTCGGCGCCAACCTTTGGGCGGGACAAGCCTTTGCTTATTCGGGATTGGACGGCGCTCAAATTTTGGCTTGGAGTGGCGAAACAGCTTCGGCTCATTACGGCTGGTCGGTTGCGAATGGTGGCGACATCAACGGCGACTTGATTGGCGATCCGGTAATTGGTGCGCCTGGTGCCTTGGACGGCAGTGATCGCGGCGCCGTTTTTCTGCAGAGCTTTCATCCGTTTTTGCGCATCAATCAGCCGTGGATCTCGGCAAAGTTTGGGGGTCTGGTGGAGTTCATGATCGCCTTTCCTCAACCTACCGCTGGCTTGCCGTACAAGATTTTGCTGTGCAAAACCGGCACCGGCCCGTCGTGGTTTGGCGTGCACATTCCACTGAACCGAGATCAATGGACGTCTGATTCCTACTTGGGGATTTATCCGGTGGTTTCGCACAACCTCATGCACGGCACCCTGAATTCACGCGCGCGCGCCGAAGCTTCGATGGGATTGCCACCAAACATGCCGTGGAGTGCAATTGGCCATACTTGTTACTTTGCTGCCATCGTCGACCCGGTTAGCGGCCCACCGAGCTGGAGCTCGGTAGCAGTGCCTCTATTGGTGTTGCCTTGATCGAGCTTCAGGTTGACGCCCACTCGCCCGCCAGGATGAGCTAATCTGCCAGCATGAAATCTCTCCTGCTGGCCCTCCTCCTCCTTGGCGCTTCCTGCAGCAGCCCTACCGTCGACCTTTTTAATGGCTCCGATCTAGACGGTTGGCACACGGATATTCCTGCCGCCGACAACAACGCCGACCTGAAGCCCTCTTTCAGCGTGCGCGACGGCATGCTGATCAGCAATGGCACGCCTCAGGGCCATTTGATTACCGATGCGATTTATCAAAATTACCGCCTGACGGTGGAATATCGTTGGCCGGGAGAGCCGGGCAACTGCGGGGTTTTGGTGCACGCATCCACACCGCGCCGCTTGTACAAAATGTTCCCGCAGTCGATTGAGTGCCAGATGTACGTCAACAACGCGGGTGACTTCTGGTGCATCGGGGAAGACATCACCGTCGACAATATGGTCGAACGCCGTGGCCCAAAGGAAAAATGGGGCGTGGACGGAAGTAAGAATCGCCGCATCCTCAATACCACCGATGGCTCCGAAGCCCCGTTAGGTGAATGGAATACGATGGTGATCGAGTGCGTCGGCGACCACGTCAAGGTTTGGGTCAACGGCGACTTGGTCAACCACGGCTATGACTGCACCGCGAGTAGCGGTCAGATCGCCATTCAAGCGGAAGGTGCGGTCGCGGAGTTTCGCAAAGTTGAGCTAAGCAAGCTTTAGCCAACCTCGGTCGTATGGGCGGACGCCTTAACGCAGCCGCCCCAACACTTGGCCAGCGATGATGTTCTTCTGGATCTCGCGCGTGCCTTCGTAAATCTCGGTAATGCGCGCGTCGCGGTAGAAACGCTCGACTTCAAATTCGGTGATGTAGCCGTAACCGCCAAACAGTTGGATGGATTCACTGGCCACTTCGCTCGCCACCTTGCCTGCGTAATATTTGGCCATGGCACTGAGTTTGGTGTCGGGCTTTTTGTTGTCGGCATACCAAGCGGCTTTGTAAGTCACCAGGCGCGCCAGCTCCAACTGCGTCGCCATTTCGGCGAGTTTGTGCTGAATGGCTTGGAACTTGGCAATCTTGATTCCAAATTGCTCGCGCCCTTTGATGTGATCCATCGCCCGGTCAAAGGCCCCTTGGGCAGTGCCGACGGCTTGCGCCGCGACTTCAATGCGACTCTCATCGAAAAACTGGAGCACCTGGTAGAAACCGCGATTCTCCTTACCCAGCAGCGCTTTTTCAGGAATGCGTACATCCTTGAAACTGACTTCGCCAGTGGGGATCATCTTCAATCCCATCTTTTCGCCGACACTTGCAACCTCGATTCCCGGCAAATCTGCGTCGACGATAAACATCGACTGCCCTTTATGCCCGGCTTCTAAATCGGTCTGCGCCAAGACGACGTAAAAGCCACAAATCCCGGCGTTAGTGATAAAAGTTTTGACGCCATTTAACACCCACTGGTCGCCGTCGCGCTCCGCTTTGGTTGCCATGACTGTGATGTCACTGCCGTGCATGGGTTCAGTGAAGGCTCCTGCCGAGAGCGTTTTCCCCATGGTCACTTGATTCAAATAATGTTCTTTCTGCTCATCAGTTCCGTGGTGCAAGATGATTTCGCAGGCGAAGTGCGCGGTCATTAATGCCGCACCGATGCCGGAGTCACGTCGGCAAAATTCTTCAACCACTAAACAGTTCTCGAGCACGCCATAATCACTGCCCCCGTACTGCTCGGGGAAGTGCAAGCCGATGAAACCTTCGTCGCAGGCTTTTTTCCAGATTTCGAAGGGATAGCGGTGTTCTTTTTCCAACTCCAAAGCCAGCTCTTTATCGAACTCGCCTTTGGCAAAACGCACCGCCGCTTTTTGAATGTCTTTTTGTGCTTTTTCTAGTTCAAACTTCATCCTTAACTCCCCTTGCGTTCACTGATTTTCTCATCTAACAACGGGACCAAATCAAACAAATCGCCGACCACCCCGACATCGGCGCTGGCAAAAATTGGCGCCGCCGGATCTTGGTTGATGGCGACCATGAACGGCCCACCCTTGACGCCACCTAAATGCTGGAAGGAACCGCTCACCCCCACAGCGAGGTAAACCCGAGGTTTCACCGTCAAGCCAGAGGTTCCGACTTGGCGACTCTTATCCAGCCACTGCTTGTCCACCACCGGTCGAGTACACGCCAATTCCGCGCCCATGGCTTCGGCTAGTGCCTCAACGACTTCCATGTTTTCTTCTTCCTCAATGCCGCGCCCGACGGCAACCAAAACCTCAGCCTGAGTAATGTCGACGGCCCCCGCTTCGGGCGAAACCGTTTCGACATAACGACGTCGAGCTTGGTAGCCATCAGGTGCTTCCATCGGGATGATTTCAGCCGTGCCGGAACCGCAATCAGCCGCGTCGAAAGCTCCGGGGCGGATACTTGCGAAATAGCCTTGGTCTGAATTTTCCGCAGCGACTCGTGCGCGGACCTTGCCGCCGAACCAAGTGCGTACCGCAGCCAATCCTTGCTCGCGGTGCTCCAAGCTCAAGCAATCGGCCAACAAGGGACGATCACATCGCGCCGCCAGCCACGGGGCTAGATCCAAGCCATTATTAGTGTGCTGAATGAGAACTAAGTACGGCTGATTTGCTTCGATCCAGGGCTGCAAACACGCAGCAATGAATTCCGCATCCCAGGTTTGACTGGTGCTGGCTGGGAATTGCAAGACCCGATCAAAAGCAGCAGTCCAATCCCCTGCCTCCGCGCCGAATGCGGCGGCCGTGATTTGAGCGTCTGGAATCGTTCGAGCGGCGGCAGCTAATTCTGCAGCACCGTCGGTGAGATCTTCAAGAATGACCAGGACTTCACGCATGGCTAAAAACCTCCTTTTTCCTGAAGCATCTCAACTAAGCGATCAATGACCTCGTCATCATCGCCTTCGAGGATTTGGGCGCCGTCTCCCTGCTCGGGCAAGAACAGTTCTTCCAACTTCACTCGGGGCTCGGCTTGACAAGCTAGATCATTGACCGTATGAGCGGGGATGTCCGCCGACGCCACTTTGCGGATGCCGCGAATGGAAACGTAACGAGGCTCGTTGATGCCGGTTTGCACGCTCACCACAGCAGGCAGATCCAATTCCACCACCCGCTCCAAACCATTTTCCACTTCGTGATGCACCGTGGCTTTTCCGTCGGCAACCTCCAACGAAGTGGCGAGGGAGACCATCGGTAAATCCATTAAGCCTGCGACCAAACCGCCGACTTGAGCGTGGCAGCGGTCGGCGGAGATCGCGCCAAAGAGCAGTAAATCCGCTTGTTTGCCTTGAAGGCAGGATGAAATGGCGCGGGCAATGCCCCAGGCGTCGGTGGTTTCGAAGGCCTCGTCGCAAAGATGAATCGCTTGATCGCAACCCATCGCCAAAGCCCGCCGCAACACTTCTTCGTCGTCCTCGCCGCCAACCGTGATTGCGGTGACTTTCGCGCCATGTTTCTCTTTGAGTTGCACCGCCCCCTCGACGGCGAAGTTATCCCATTCATTGATGTCCCAAGAAAAATCATCTTCTTCCAGGGCTAGGCCGCTGCGGTCCACTTCGATTTCGACTTCCGAAGTGTCCGCCACGCGTTTGATGCAGACGTAGATTTCCATCTTTGCTTAAGGGCTTGCCGACGCCACCTTAGCGGTTTCGGTTTCAGTTTTGGATCCGGCCACCGAGCGTTGCACCAGCTCGACCAAATCAATGATTTCCATTTGCGATTCGCGGCCGCTGGTTTTGACCGCGTCTTCCAAATTGACCAGGCAATACGGGCATGCCGTGACCACCACTTGGGCACCAGCACCGGCCGCTTGATCCAAGCGGATTTCGCCCATGCGCTTTTCGCATTCGGTCTCGTG
>CAZMDZ010000252.1:0-6132 GCA_964565175.1 uncultured Planctomycetales bacterium | reverse complement strand
AGAGGTTTACCTGCTCGACGCCGACGGCCAAATTCTTGGCTACGACGCACCGCCGAACTACGCCGCGCAAGTTCATTCCTGCGTGACGGCTCGACGACGATCGCCGCGATGGCCGTGATCGGCGCAATTGCGGTTTTCATTGTCCTTCTGCTGCTCACGCGTTCGCTGCGCCGACTGCGCGAAACGATGAAAGATTTCCGTCGCGGCAATCGTTCTGCCCGCGCGGTGGTGGGATCCAACGATGAATTTGGCGCGCTGGCGGGCGACTTCAACTACCTCGCCGATACCGTGCAAATGCAAATGGAGCAAGTGCGCACGGCCGACAATATGCGCCGCGAAATGGTGACAAACATTTCGCACGACCTGCGCACGCCGGTGGCGTCATTGCGCGGGTATCTGGAGACTTGCTTGATCAAAGAGAAAGACCTCAGCGATGAGCAACGGCGTGCGCACTTGGATGCGGCGATGAAAAACACGCTGCGGTTGTCGCGCTTAATTGATGATTTGTTTGAACTCGCCAAGTTGGATGCTGGCGATTTGCAACCGCGGATGGAGAGGTTCCCGGTGGCCGAATTGATTTCGGATGTGGTGGCGAAATTCCAGCTGCGCGCACAGCAACGGTCGATCGCGTTGAATGCAGAGATCGATGATCATGGCGCGCAAGTCGTCGGCGATATCGGCATGCTGGAACGCGTGTTTGACAACTTGGTTGAAAATGCGCTGCGTTACACCGATGAAGGTGGTGAGGTGGATATTCGAGTGAGGAAATCTGGCAATGGCGTAGATGTGCAAGTGGCTGACACTGGCATTGGCATACCCGAGGAAGATCTCGCGCGGGTGTTTGACCGCTTTTACCGCGTGGATAAAAGTCGCGGTGAAGATCGCGGCGGCACGGGGTTGGGCTTGGCCATTACCAAACGAATTCTGGCGCTGCACGATTCGGTGATCCGAGTCACCAGTCAACCGCGCGTTGGAACGACGTTTAGCTTTGAGCTCAACGCGTAGGCCAAAAACGCTGAGAACCTTTTGTGAACTCTTCACAACCAGAAATTCAAATTGTGAATCAATTGTTAGATCCATGAAACCAGAACGTGAACAAGCAAGTTCATCTTCCTATCCATGATCAACAGCAAAACCACCTTCCTCCCGGTCCTGCTCGGCGCCGCCCTAGTCGGCCTGACCGCTTCTTCCCTCTCCACCAAAGCCGACGCTTCCGCCAACGCCCCGCTGCCGCGCATGTACGAAGTCACCATCACCAACCTGACTTCGAACCAAGTGATCTCGCCACCTATCCTGGTCACCCACGACGGCTCCGCATCTTTGTTTGAAGCTGGTACAGCAGCCTCCCCCGAGTTGGCCGCTTTGGCGGAAGATGGTGACAACAGTGGCTTGGCCGCAACCTTGGGCGCGACTTCCGGCGTCTTGGATATCGTCACCGCGGCGGGTGGCATTGCACCCGGCACCTCAATGACCCTAACCATTGAAGCCGATTACGCCCACCGCTGGTTCTCGTGCGCCGGAATGTTGGTCACCACCAACGATGCCTTCACCGGCGTCAACAGCATCACCGTCGACGACATGACTCAGCAAGGGAAATTCTTCCTGCCCGTCTGGGATGCAGGCTCCGAGGCCAACTCTGAAAACGGCATGTACATCCCGGGCCCTCCATTTGGCAATGGCGGCGCGCACGACCCGGCAGCCGCTGAGGGATTTGTTCACCTCCACTCCGGCATTCATGGCATCCTGGATGTGATGCCGGAAACCTACGACTGGGGCACTGCAGCTGCCATGGTCGAATTCACTGTGCTCTAAATAAACCACGGCGCTTTCGACTTCGGTCGGAAGCGCCATCCTCACCAAGATGAACTCCAAGCTTCTGTTAACCGCAATTGGCGGCCTCCTCCTTTCCACGGCCGCGTCGGCTCACGTGGAACTCACCAGCCCCAATGGTGGTGAATCGCTGCAAGGCCAGGATCAATTTTTGATCGAATGGTATGACATCGTCACGGACTTGCCGTACACCGACGGAATTTCAGCTTACGCATGGACGGTTCCGGATCTCGACACCACTCAAGCCCGGATCAAGGTCATCATGATTTTGAACGCCAACGATCATTGGGACGACATCAGCGATGGTGATTTCAACATTCATGCTTCCGACCAAAGCTACGGGGCGGGAACTGTGCCCAAGCGGTGGTTGCCAGCAGTGCGACCAACAGCGCATCCGCTGGAGTTCAGTTCACCATTCTTTAAGAAACTCAATTCGGCAGGCTAAGCGCAGCACCCTGCAAAACCGCTGCCTCTGGAACTTCCAGCACGCCTTGGCGAACGACGCTGCCGTCGGCGGTTTCGATGCGATACTCGGCTTGGTGAATGAATAGCGAGCCGCCGTTGGCTTCGGCTTCGGTGGAATAGGGAAGGCGTAATTGAGCGACGCCGTTGGAATTGGGCGCAGCGGTTGTTAGGTACTGGAACGAGACTAACGATTGTTCGCGGTAAGTCATCGTCGCTTTGATGTCCACCACTAGCGACTCGCCGGCGTTGAGCTGTGCGTTGACCTTGGCGCCTGGCACGTATTCCCACACCGCTGCCGCTGGGTAAGTCATTCCACCATGGCGCGGATCGCTATCCGGCACTGGCGAAAGATGGACCAAACGTAAAAAGTCGATGGGCGGTTTGGCGCGGCTGGGGCCGTCGGGATCGCCCATGCCGAGGCCGACGACCGGGTTTTGCGGATCGCTCGGCGGCAACGGCATCCACAAAATTGCCGCCATGGATTGGAACCAGCGACGGGTTAGGCGGTCGCGCTTTTGCCCCTTTTTGTTGGTGAACGATTCGACAAACACTTCTTCACTTTGCAAAGCGCGCGAGATGGAATCCATCGCCAAAGGCAATTGTGAAGTGCGCACCACATAGCGCGTTTTGCGCTGCTGAAGAATTTTCTCGGCGTCGGCAAAACTGTTGCTCAAGAAGAATCGCGACGGATCGCGGTAGCTGTCCTCCCCCACGTAAGTGCCGAAGTTCGTCGCCACTGATCCGCGCTTGCTCAGCCACTCAATGCTGTGCCCTTGATCCCAAGTTGCCAACACCGACTCTTGGGCGTCCAGCAAAGGTTGCTCGCCAATCCATTGATAAACTTCCCGGTAGGCGCTGTGAATCGGGTCTGCTTCGCCCACTCCGCCAAACGGCGACGCCAACGTTGGCAAGGTCATGGCATTCGCGCCGAAGCCAACGGCAATCGCCGCGGTCCATCCAGTCAGCGACTTTTTCAGCGACGCTGGTTCCACGTGTTTGGTGCCACCACCCACCCACGGCTTCAACCACTCAAAAACCGCCCACGCAATCACCCATGCCATCGGCGCGGCGAGTGCTTCACTGAAACGGCGTTGGGTCAAGGCTTGAAAAACCAAAACCGGGATCGCGATCAGCCAAATCCAATGCTGGGCTTGGCGGCGCAACATGGCTTCGCGCAGCATCCAGTACCAGGCAAATGGCAGTAGCAATAACCCGAAGCCGATCCAGGTAAACGCTTCGGCATTCATCAGTGGCTCGGACTCGGCGATGCCTGACATGAATTCGTCGGCACGCGAAACCCAAGCCATGCCTTCGCGAATTCCCGCGCCAGGACCGACGCCAGCGGCAGTGGCGATCAAAATGGCCGCCAAAATGACGATCGGCAAAGCAATGGGGTGGAATTTTCCGCCACGCGGGTTGCGGCGAATGGGCAGGAAAACCAGTGCGCCTAAAGCGAGGTGCAGTGGATGGAACCAACTGAGATTGACGACCATCCATGGGAAGTCTTCCAGCCATGGACTTTGATAAACGGCGGGCAAAGCAACGATCAATGCCGCAAGGTGGAAGCCACCGCCCATCGCTGCCAATCCGGCGCGGGGTTGATTGCGTTGCCGCAAAAGCATGACCCCAAATGCCAACTGCACGATCAAAATCGAGAGCAGTGACGCAACCCAAGTCCCCAGCAACAAACCGGCGACAGCCCCCGCGTTTAAGCCATAGCTAAGAGCAAGATTGGGTCGATCAATAACGTTCTCGCGCAGGCCTGCGGAAACCAGCGCGAACATCAATAAGGTCATCAAGCTAACCCAAGCGTGATGATCGCCGATGCCGAGTGGACTGTAATGTGCCGCTCCGTAACTTAAGGCCAACATTAGTCCGGCCAATAACCCGCGGGCGGGTGCGCGAGGGCTTTGGTTGGAGGCGACTCGCGGAGGGTCAGAAAGCGCAGGCCGCATCGCCAGCCAAACCATCAGCACGATGGACAGCAGGCCGAATAGAAAGGGTAGTTGAGCAATCCATTTTTCCAAAAATTGGGCGCGCTGGAGCGGATCCTCGGGCGCAAAGGGACGCAGCAAATAGTGGCAGAGAATCTCGTAATAGGGCGGCCACGGAATCGGCGCGCCGTGCGGGTGGTTGAGCAGTTGGTCCTCTGCTGCAACGGGGTAGCCTTCTTCGAAGATACGCTCAACGCGGCGGGTGTGATAAAGGCCGTCGGGGTCGATGCTGAACCAATCGGCTGAGTGGCCGACGATTGAATTGGCGTTCCCTTCGCCAGTTGCAACGGGCGCGGCATCATTTGCGGTTCCCGCCCCGCTTTCGAACAGACCCGGCAACCGTTGCTGGCGCATGTCTTGCCCCATGCGCGCCGCCGATCCGACCAGCACACAGACCACTGCCACGCAAATCAGACCGAGCAGCGGGCGAAATGGACGCATGGTTTACAGGCGTACAGAGTAAACCAGTTTCATCGCCAAGTCGCGTTCGGTTGGGATGATCGAGCCGTCGAGGTCTTCCAACCAGCCGAGGTTTGCCACCAAGAACAGCTCTTGGCCATCGCGGTGAATCCAGCGCAGACGACTTTGCCAACCCAGTTCTTTGGATTGATTGTCCATCTGCACGAGGTTTTGCCAACTGATCTCCGGAGTCGGGTAAACGTTGCCGCCGAAAGCCACGACGCGAGTGACAAAATCGCCGTTGTCGAGGTCAGCTTGATTTTCGTCGTACTCCGCCATCAGCGAATACTCGGGCACCGGGCGGTAGTTCAAATCCACGCCAAACCGAGAGCGGTAGCCGTCGTACCAACCGCCATAGCCGACGTAACCTTCCCACGAAAAGTCTTCGGCTTCCGATGACTCGTAGCGTGTGGTGATCGATTCCCAAGTGTGGTAACCAGCTGCAACCGCGACGCCGCCAGGGTCAAAGTCATTGCCAATCACGCGGTCGCCGTTCAGCGAGGTGTAAATGCGAAATTCGCTGCCGTCGTGCAGCTCAAAACCAAAGGGCGATAAAACTAGTGTGTGCGACATCACGTTGCCGCCGTGGTCCACCCACACCCGCGGGCTGAGCCGGAACTCGTATTTGCGAATCGAACTATCCGAATTGCTCGGCCGCGGCTCCCACCTGAAATCCATATTGAAATTCGACTGACCCGGGCGCGCCACAAATCCCAAGGCCGGATCGAACTCACCTTTGGCCAGGTGAAGTTCGGTGGTCCAACTCCATTCACTGGTGCGCAGCGATGCGCGTCCACCGATCATGCCGTCGACGTCGGAGGTGGAGTCGTCGTCGGAGCGCACGATGTAGGTGTTGAGCGAAAGCTGACCGCCGAATGCATCGGTGCTGTATCGCCAGTCGGCGCCAGTGACCAAATTGCGGTCGTTGGCTTCCGGATTGCCGTAAGTCAAAATGCCGCCGATCGCCATTTCCTCATTCAGGTTGTAGCTCGGTCGCAACACAAACAGCTCGGCTTCCGGCACGATGGTGCTGTCGTCGAGCCGCGCTTGGCCGGTACGCACCGCCAACATGCCCAAATCCCAACGACCGGCGCGACCACTAACCCGCATGCCGGTGTCGACGTCCACTTCTTCGCCGCTGACTAAACCAATGCGCCGACTGTAAAACGGCACCACGGTGTTGCCGCGCGGGCCGAATTCGAACAGGTTTGCGTCTTCGAGGAAAAAGTCGCGCTTTTCCGGGTAGAACAAGCTGTATTGCGACAAATTGACCTTGCGATCGTCGACTTCGGTTTCGGCAAAGTCCGTGCGCGCGGTCAGCGACATCTTCAGCTGCGGCGTAATCCACCAGTCGACCTCGCCGCCGAAACCAGTGTCCCAACTG
>CAZMDZ010000251.1:701-6135 GCA_964565175.1 uncultured Planctomycetales bacterium | reverse complement strand
GCGGCATGAATCCACCCAAGCGTCGTCACGTCGTAGCACTGGAGCTGCACCCATCCCGAATCCATGCGTCGAGGTCTGCCCTACGGAACCGCCACTGGCCCCGCACCTTGAAGCCCGGCAGGTCTCCGGACTGCGCCATGGTGTAGGCGGTCTTCTCGCCGATCTTCAACAGCGCGGCGACGTCTCGGATGGTGAGAATCTCGTCTTGCACCATGAGGCGGCTCCCATGTCAGCTGGCCAGAGGCCACCAGAGGATGCCAGACATTACCAGGTGCCACAACGGGCTCGGGCCGGGGCTGTAAACCAACGAGCCCACCGGCCGAGTTGAGTAAACCAAGACCCCGTGCTCTCTCCCCGTTCTCGGTCTCGGAGAGCCGATCTGGTCCGAGACGGGCTCGACGAGCGGGGCGGAGTCGTCTCTGGGGCGGTGGGGTGAGAGCGCCGCGAAGGCGTGGCGGGCGGCGCCAGAGTCGCAGAGGCCCGCGAACACTGGCCCTTCCACGCGAAAGCCCCGCCGATTGCTCGACGGGGCTCGTGTTAAACGACACGGCCCCACCCGAAGGTGAGGCCGTGATAATGGCTCGGCAATCGCTCTGTAGCACCAACCGGGTCACCATCGCGACCGTAATGTTCAAGCTATCTACGGTTCCGAGGTAGCCCGCCGGTCGGTGAACGCCACACGCCGACGTCTACTTCGGCCGGTAACGCACGACGGATACGGGCAGGTAGGGTACGCGGTTTACATTGAAGGCAGCGCTCACCGCGTCAACGCGACGACGGACGAACCCCGCTCAGCCTCGGCCTGCAACCACGAGCGCACAGCCTGCGCGCGCGAGGTCTGCTCTGCCCCGAGCGCTTCGATGGCGGCGGCGGTCTTCCGGACCTCTCCGACCGTCCAGAAGATCTCTGCAAGCGCGAGGCTCTGACCACCCGCTTCCAGCTGATTCCGAAGCGCACCCCAGTCGTCGTCCCCGAGTCGCAGCTGCCCGGACGCCAGGTTCTCGACGAGACCCGCCAGCCTGTCTGCCGCAGCAGCAGCACCCGGAGTCCAAGCCTCGAGCTCCTGAGCGTACTCCTTGCAGGCGGTCTTCACTCGGCCCGAAACGTCCTTGGGAATCGCGAACAGGCACTTCATCAGACCACCCTCCCGGCGCGCTCACCGATGACGCGCATCAGGACCTGGTCCATGGTCGCCTTCTCAGGGAGGAGGGCCATGATCCGCGAACCTGCAGCGCCAACCGCATCGCGAGCGGCACGCTCGGTCGTCACGCCGTACACGTCGCGGGACATGACGACGAGCGACTTGTCCCCAACCTGAAGGTGCCCCTGCACCTGCTTGTCGGCGATGTGCGGAATCTCACGTGCTAGATAGCCAGGCTGCCCAGTCTTGACCTCAAGCGCGAGGTTTCCGCCTTCGGGCACACCGAGACCACGTCCGAGCACCACGGGCTGACGCGCCTCCATCAAGCGGCCATCGATGATCGTCGTACCCGACTGCAGTTCGACCCGACTCTGTACTTCGATCCCCTGAAAGTAGGGGCGGAACCCGTCCACGGCGACGGACTCGCCGAGCTGACCAGCGGTCGACTTCCGGATTTGCTGCATGGCGGCGTCCAGATCGGCCGGCCCCTTGGCGGCGCGCACCTGCTCGACCCGTCGGCTCATCTCACCAGCGAAGGCCGGATCCCGCGCTTCCAGGTGCCCAACGTAGGACTCGAGGTTGGCGGGCTCCCGAAGAGGCCGAAAGCGATCCGCCACCATGTCCGGCTTGACCACTCCCTCGGAAACGCGCGCCTCAGTCCAGGCGGCAGCGTCGAACGGAGCACCCGTTGCTAGGTCGGCGGCTGGAGACGCAACCTCTGCTACGCCAGCCCCGACCTCCTGGATGCCCAACTCCGCAGCGCCCGTACCGAGTTCTTGTGCCAAGATGCCGCCGGAGGTCTCAGCGTGGGCAAGGACGCCCGAACCGATGCTCCCTGCTTCGATCTCGAGTGCGCCAATCAGCGCTTCAGTCGTGCCCCCGGCCGCCGTGACACCACCCGCCACCTCGGCCGCAGCAAGGGCCTCACTGGCCGCCGCCAGTTCGCCGGCGGCGGTCGCCGCGGTAACGGCCGTGCCCTCTGCGAGGGCAGCCACGGTTGCAGTCTCTGCCGCGCCCACCGCTGCTGTGGTGGCGGTGGCTCCGGCGACCTCAGCTGCGACAGCAGTGGTTGCAGCGATCGTGATTGGCTCAGGCATGTCCCACCAAACCTAACAGACTCGCCACTTCGGAGGCGTGGTCTTCCCCGTGGCGCCTGGCGAGGTCGAGGCAGAGCTGACGGTGCAGGTGCTCACCCACGACGGCCCATCTGCGCTCAACGTCATCTTCGTATTTGTCGTTCGTGCCGCGCTCCAGGACCGGGCCGACAAGCCGGTGAACTCGAAGCAAGAGGTCAACTGGATCGACCGGGCTACCCGCGACCGAGACAGCGGCCGGGTGCTCAGTCGCCTGTGCTCGAACCAGCGTCAGGACGCGCAGGCATGCCGTCTGGTCGCCGGCTCCTGCCTCACGCGCATACGCCTCGATTTCCTGAATGGTGCGCGGCCATGAACTCGACAGGCCGCCAGCCAGTCGTGCGAGGTAGCTCCGCCACGCTTGAGCCCGGCCCACCCCCTCCATCTCGAGGATCTCTGCCGCACGGGCAATCCCCAGCGCGACGACAGGGACGACCGCCTTCCTCTCCGGGCCTGGTACGCCGGCCAGAGCCCGGAACAGCAAACGCTCGACCCCCAGCAACGCCGCGGAGTTCAGCCCGGCGACAGCCTTCCTGTACGCGGCTCTCGCTGCGTGCAACAGCATCTCCGCGTCGATATCGCGTCTCGCGATCAGCGCCCGGAGCTCGGCTGACTTCGAGGCGGCCTGCGGGTCGTTCCGAAGCTCTCCGAGAAGCAGCTTCAACCCAACGAATCCCGCCAGCTCTGCGCTTCCCCCCGCACGAGTGATCAGTTGGTCTCGCCAGGCCTCAGTGGGGGCCGTGGCTCCCCGTAGTACCGGCAGCCAGCAGGACTCCAGCTCGACGTAGCTCGGTGTCCAACCTTGATCGGATGGACCCGCGCCGTCCTCCGGGCCATCGCTCAACACGGGGAACGGCGCGGTCTTCACGGGGGTGTCCATGTAGGACGCTTTGACGACGGCCTCCCCTTCCTGGAGGTAGCCGAGCTTCTGCCACGCCTCGGAGTCCAACCCCATGGCGCGGCCGATCTCCTCCATCTCCGCGCCGTCCTCGAGGCGCATGACCACCTTGGTGCCGGTGTTGGAGATCACGCTTCGCGCCAGCGAGAGGGGAGACTGGTCGACGACCATGAGCCCCAACTCGATCTCGCGCCCCTCCTGGAGCAGGCGATTGATGCAGCGAAGCAGGGTCCGGCCCGCGTTGCTCTCGTCCGCAGGTCGCCGCTCCTCGCAGCTGCGCTCCAGCACGTTGTGAGCTTCTTCGACCACCACGAGCCACCGCCGAGCTCCGTTCCACACCTGGTCTCTCGCCGGCTCCTCGGCCTTGCCCGTGGCAGGATTCCCCGCAACGACCGGCCAGACCAGACGGCCATCGACCGTGACGCGGTCGCCGGGGCCAATGACGGTCTTGTTGTCGGCGATGACCCCCGACACCACCACCTTGCCTTCGCGGAGCAGTCGTGTCCGATACTTCCGTCGAGCCTTCTTGCTGCCCTTGAACGGCAACGACTCGTCGAGGACATGGATGAGCTTCCGCTTCGGAGCGGGTTCCACGTGGGCTGCTGGGTTCGATCCCGCCTGAACCGGGGCACCGTCGGCGGTGGGGTGAGCCCCACGTCGGTCGTGGCGCGCAGCCTGAGTCGCCCGGAGACGGTTGAGCAGCAGCGTCATGACGAACGCCCGGACGTCCACCTCGCTGGGCGGGAGGTGATCGACCTCGATGATCACGTCTCGTCCGGGCGGAAAGAGATCGTCGATCGCGATGCTCCCGCCGTGGCTGAAGATGTCCTCGAACGCCGCGTCAACGAACAAGGCGGCCCGATTCTCGAGGGCACCACGATAGTTGGCCGTTACCTCGGGGCCGTAGTTGAGGGTCTGGGCCAGGGTCCGAACCTGGGCGACGAAGTCGAGCACCGTCGGCCAGTTCGGCCCGTCTTCTTCGCGAACCGGCCGGCCACGCTCGATGTCCCAGCCGCGTTCCTTGTAGGCAGCCTCGACGGCCCGACGCATCAAGGGGCCGATCATCGCTTCGGTCGGCATCAACTCCGCGAGTGCGTCCGAGAGGACCGCGATGTGTCGCTTCAGCGATGTCCCCAGCTCGAAGAAGAACGGGTTCACCCGCAGAGGACGAATCCGCGAGCCGATGCGCTCGGCGCCGCCGCCGAGCGTGTAGACGAGTGGGGCGGGCCTTCCAGGGCGCTGGACGCGGTGACGGTAGGTCCGCTTCGCCGTCTCGAAGACCACGACCGACAGTGCGTCGTCCTGAAGGCCGTTGAGGATCTCCACAACACGAGTGGTCTTTCCGGACCCTGTCGTCCCCGCCACGAGAACGTGCCGGAACACATCCGAGTCGGGGATCTGGACGTAGGCGGGATCAGCCGCGCCGCCGATGGACGAGAAGGCATCGGGGCCGAGCCGAACCGTGGACCGCGACGAGCCCGCTGGGGGACTGCAGGTCCGACCGAGGAAGACGTTTCGGCGAAGTCGAATCCCAGGCAACTCCGCTTCCGGCAAGAGGAGCGCCTCGCAGACACGCGGAAGCGGGAGAATCGGGGCGGCCTCCGCGACGAGGTCGATCAGCGGCAACGAGCTCTGGAAGATCTCCGGGCCTGCACCCCGAACTTCGAATCGATTCAGTGGGTGGTCCTTCGTCCTGGAGCCAGCGAGAACCCCTTCAACGGCGCCGCCAATGAGATCGGCGCTGTCACCATCGGCCAGGACGAAGGCTGCCCAGCGATATCCGCCAGTGCCGTGGGCTTCGTGTAAGGCGTCAATGGTCCGCTCGACGGAACGCTCAGCAACCTCGAGCAGCGAGCGCACCTCCTCTCGGCTCCTCCCACCACTGACCGTGACGGAACCGCCAGTCGTGCTCCCCGTCGTCCGGCTCCAGTTGCGTCCGCTCGTCGAACTGGTGGAGGAGTTCTTGGAGCGGTTGTAGATGATGAAGTTCCATCCCTTCTGTGCTCCCGAGGTCTCCTGAGTGGATTCGTTGCCCCCGGACGTCTCGGACTCCTGCTTCGACCAGTTCGCGGCAGCGCTAGCGCCCTCCTCCCTTGTCTCCTTCGCGAGGGGGTGGATCACGTCTCGGACGTCGGTGGCCCACCCAATTGCCTCCCGCAGCTCTCGATCTTCGACTCGCTTCACAACCAGCGCGACCCGGTAGTCGCAACGCAGATCGACCAGCGACTCGGCCACGTCGTTGAGCGACTGGTAGTTCCGATT
>CAZMDZ010000251.1:0-691 GCA_964565175.1 uncultured Planctomycetales bacterium | reverse complement strand
CTGTCGTCCTGCATCGCGCGAGGAGACGGCATCCCTGAAACACACACGCACCTGGGCCGCCCTCCTGGGACGAAGTCCATCAATGCGTGTACATCGCTCGGGTCGACCCAGCTGATCTCGCTTCCGGGGAATGCTTGCCGCTGGAACTGCGACATCAACACGCGCGCACGCTGCCGCCGCCTCTCCAGCGAGCCCGCCCCGATTCCGGCAATCCTGGGGAACCGAATCGCGAGCCAGAGCGTGAACGACTGCCCTGTCTGGTCCCCATCACTGCCGACGTGGTCGAGCACGTAGACCAGTTCCTCGCCGGGCTCTAGCAGGGTGAGCACGTTCTCCCAGTCCCAGGAGCGGGGAAGCTCCTCCTGGTGGCCCAGGCAGTGCACCTTTACGGCAACGCAGTCGAGTAGCCACGGGTTGATGTCCAAGCACCGCGCACCGTCGGCCAGCACCAGCTCGGCGTTGCTGGACCCAAGGCCGAGGAGAATCTCGAGCTCGACACCTCGATCGGCCTCAGCGACTGGTGCGGCGCGACCCCCGCTTCCTGTCCGTCCGTCTGTCATGAGGCCTCCGAGGAGCGGACGCTCACCACAGCCAACAGGAGCGGACTACCTCCCGGGCAGGCGAGCCCGTGCTGCGGCACGCCGTCACGAGCGACGAGGTCTTCAACGATGGCATCGCCCGCGGGCGGATC
>CAZMDZ010000250.1:0-6172 GCA_964565175.1 uncultured Planctomycetales bacterium | reverse complement strand
ACCGAGCAGCGCTGGGTCCAATACGAGGGTATTGCTGGCGACATTTTCGATCACCTGCTGGCGATCCTGCCCGAGTTCGATCTGGCGGTCTTCCAAAACCCAACCGGTGGCGATTTCCGCAAGCTCTAAGTTGTGGCGAGATAGGGAAATAGTCCCTATCCTGGAAATACCGCCTGCGCCCCCGATTGACCAAATCACTGGGCGGAAACATCCCTCCCAGGAAACAGCCACATGCTCGGATTTACCGCTGCCTTACTCTCCCTCCTAGCCACCCCAGTCGCTCCACAAGCCGATGGCGTCACCTTGCTCGCCAAGGTTGACCCAGGCGCAGATTGCAACGACATCTGGGGTTACACCGCGCCGAATGGTGACGAATATGCACTCGTCGGCACTGCGGTTGGGACCAACATCTACAACTGTGCCAATCCAAGCGCGCCGTACTTGACGGCGTCGATCCCGGGGCCGGGGTCCATTTGGCGCGACATCGAGACCTACGGCAACTACGCCTACGTGGTCACCGAAGGTGGAGGCGGCATTCAGATCATTGACCTCAATGATCCGGAGAACCCGTTCCTGGTCAAGACTTGGGGCGCGCACCTGTTCTCGAACTGCCACAACATTGGCATCGACCAAGACACCGGCATGATTTACGCATGCGGTACGTCGGCTGGCACGGTGATCTTTGACGGTTCCGCTTCGGCGACGTCGCCACCGCACGTGACTAACTACACCTCGCGCTATGTGCATGATTTGCACATCCAAGATGGTTATGCGCACATGTCGGAAATTTACGAGGGGAACTACCGCATCCTCGATGTGCGTAACTTGCCTAGCTTGCCGTCGCGCGACCGGATTACCACGCCGGGTTATTTCACGCACAGTACTTGGGTGAATGAAAACAATACGCTTTGCATCACTACCGACGAAGTGAACGGCGGCCGCGTTGCTTTGTACGACATTAGCAACAAGACGGATATCCGTTTCCGCGATGACTGGACGCCAGATTCGTCGACCATTCCACACAACGCCTACATCATTGGCGATAAGGCTTATGTGAGTTGGTACACCGAAGGCTTCATTTGCTTGGACATTAGTGATCCGTACAACATTAAGAAGTGGGCAAGTTACGACACCAGTTCTTACACCAGTGGCGCTGGCTATTACGGCGCATGGGGTTGCTACCCGTTCTCGCCGTCGGGAGTGGTTTACATCTCGGACATTGAAGAAGGCTTCTACATTCTGAAGGTGGAAGGCCCATCGATTGAGTTGGAGCACACTGAGTTGGCCAACACGACCGATCAATCGGGTCCGTATCCGATTTCGGCGACGGCTTTCCCCGTGCACGCCGGTTCGACGGTGACCGATGTGGAATGCTGGTATCGCATCGAAGGTGGTTCCTGGCAGAGCTTTGATCTGACTCAGGTTGGATCGACCGACGAATGGACCGGCAACTTCCCGGGCCAAGCGGCACCGGCGGTTGTCGAGTACTACATTCACGCGACCGAAAGCGGTGGACGTCGTCAGTGGTTGCCAGCGGGTTCGAACGCGGGCGACATGACTTACAACTTCATCGTTGGCAACATGATGAACATCTACTTCAATGACTTTGAAGGCGGCGGCAACCAAGGTTGGACTCATGGCGCGACTCAGGGCCAAGACGACTTCGAGCGCGGCACGCCTCAGGGCAAAGGCGGCATTGGTTACCGCCACGAAGGTGTTCGTTGGAATGACCCAGTAGGCGCATTCAGCGGTGCCAACGCATGGTGCAACGACCTTGGCACTGGCAACGACGATGGCGCATACAACGAAAACGCGCGCATGTGGTTGGAGTCGCCAAGCATTGATTGCAGTGGTGCGGCGCGTACCACTTTGGTCTTCCGTCGCTGGGCCTCCTTCGAAGGCGGTGGCAACGACCACGCCAAGATTTGGGTCAACAACGACATGGTTTGGACCAGCCCGGCATACACCGGCGAAGCTTTCCACACCATCGACATTGGTTGGACGCAAATGGTCATCGACATCTCTGACTATGCCGACGACAACAACGACGTGCGCATCCGCTTCGAACTGGAAAGCGATTCGGCGCTGCATCTCGGCGGCTGGGGTATCGACGATGTGCAAATTGTTGCGCTGGAACAAGGCGATCCCATCGACACCATCTTGTTGACCGGTCCGACCACCGCCAACACCGGTGCGAACGTGCAGTACAACTTCAGCGCTGGCCCGCCGAACGCGAGTTACTCGTTCTTGTACAGCTTGTCGTCGGCTGGTTCCACTCAGGCAGGTCACCAGTTTGACTTGGGCAACCCATTGAATGAGTTAGCCAAGGGCAGCTTGGATGGATCGGGTGCCGGTTCCTACAGCTCGATCATTCCGGCAGGCGCTGCTGGTTTGACCGTCTACCTGGAAGTTGCAGCTTGGAACGGCAGTGGAGTCTATGACTCCAACATGCTGACTTTGATGATCAACTAAGGTTCGTCCACTCGAAGGAGCGTCTGCGAGTAAAATCGCAGACGCTCCTTTCTTTTATGGACAAGGATTCGATGACCTACAGCAAAAAGAAGTTCGCTGCCGACGCTCATTATGTGACGTCGATTTTGAACTGGATCTTGGCGGTGATTCTCTGCTTTGGAATTTCCGTTGCTTTCGACCAAGAGAGTGAGGCCATGGCGCGCGGCCTTTTTCCAGTGATAACTCTGCTCTTTTTTTGCCGCTGGTCTTGATTTCAGCTTCGATTTGGGTTGCAACGATTCGCCTTGCCAGGAAATTCTGGCGTCCCCATTTCATGCCCATCGCTGTCATGGTGCTGGAATATTTACTTTTACTGGCGATCTATAAGGGTTGGATTTCTGTTTAGCCGAGCAGGATCCGGGTAATTTTAAGGCTGGAATAAATTTGTGTCACAAAGGCATTGCGGGGCGAACTCAAGTCAAACCCAAGACTGAAAAAATGAGTTCCTCCTTTGCGATCGACCTCGAGAAGACTTCACGGACGGCAAACATAGGCATTGTGGTGTTGACCGCTTTGTTTGCCTTGGCTGGAAATTTCATCTCGTTCTACTTTCACTTCTTAACCGTGGCATTTTTGCTGTTGGTGTTGCTCAATGTGTATTGGCGGCACTTTCAATCAAGCCATACGCTGTTGGCGAACTTTGGCTTTATGGCCCAGTTCCGTTACATGGCGGAAAGTGTAGGGCCGGAGTTTCGCCAGTACCTTTTTCCTTCGGATACAGAAGAGAGGCCGTTCAATCGCGTTGAACGTTCTGAGGTCTATCGAAAAGCAAAGGGATTTGACTCCTCTTCTGCATTTGGAACGTTGCTAGACAACGTTCCATCCGAAACCAAACCGCGCCATTCCTTTTACCCAGTCGACAAAGTGAACTTAGACGAATTCGACGTCGCGGTAGGGGCGGCGCGCGGATTAGAAACGACTTATCACATCCGACGACCGATCATGATCAGCGCCATGAGTTATGGCGCGCTGGGTGAAAACGCGGTGCGTGCGCTTGCGCGGGGGGCGCGTAAAGCTGGAATTCCAATGAACACTGGCGAGGGCGGATACCCCAAGTGCCACCTAAGGGAAACTGTGATTTGATCTTCCAACTCGGAACCGCCAAGTTCGGTGTGCGCACCGAAGACGGTTATCTCGATGATCAAAAGCTCGCCGATTTGGCAGCTCAAGATCAAATCAAAATGATCGAAATCAAGCTTTCGCAAGGTGCCAAGCCTGGCAAAGGCGGCTTGCCTACCGGAATCAAATTTTGCCTTGGCCGCCCCGACGAGTTCCGCGAGTTAGTGCGTGAGATGAAACAGCAAAAGACCATTCCAGATTTCATCACCGTTGACGGTGGAGAGGGTGGAACTGGTGCCGCACCAAAGAGTTTTATGGACGACCTCGGCATGCCTTTGCTCGAGGCGCTGCCCGTGGTCCAAAGAATTCTGATGGAAGAAGGCGTACGCGACCAAATGGTATTGTTCGCATCCGGCAAGTTAATTAACGCCGGTCGTCAACTCAAAGCCATGGCAATGGGCGCCGACGTTGTTTATTCGGCGCGCGGGTTCTTGCTTGCGCTTGGCTGCATTCAAGCTCTGCAATGCAACAAGAATACTTGTCCAGTAGGAATTACGACTCATGTTTCGCATCTACAAAAAGGCCTCGATGCAGAGACCAAGTCGCAACGCGTGGCAAACTACGTCGACGCTCTTCACCATGACTTTGAAGAATTGCTTGCTGCTACCGGGGCCAAGACGCCGCGCGAGCTAAGCGACCGAAACCTCTTTAACCAAAACCCCAAGGCCCAAAGCCAAAGCTGCTAACCATGAACGTTTCCATTCCAACCCGTGTGGCGCAATTCGTGGCCGCAGCCATTCTGATCTTCGCCGCGGTGATGAAATTCAAAGGCGACCCCGGCGCAGTTTTCATCTTTTCTGAACTAGAGATGGAACCCGGTGGGCGATACATCGCCGCTGTCTTCGAGATGATCGCCGGCTTATTGCTCACGCCACTCGCCTCGGCCTGGAAGTCAACGACGACGGCGGCGCACTGGTCATTCAATTGGCTGCGGTGTTGCTGAGTTCGTTGTTCGTTGCCTATAGCCGTCGCAAGGAGATTCCGGTCATCGGAAAATCATTCTAATTGTTCATGATAGGGGTGCTCGGATTTCGCAAGGAGTCCGGCGCCCCGCCCTGCTGGCGTCGCAAAGAGTTCACATCAAGAATGGGATGAAACCGGCGAGCCCGTGGCTGGATGCAAGGTTCGCATGTTTGGAAAGGGTGGCGTGGGGGCGCGGACGAATTCTGCCACCGATGCGGAAGGGCGCTATCGATTAGAAGGCATAGCGGTCGGGGATTACTTTTTGGAGATCAGCGCCGTTGGTTGGTAAATGCCGGATTGGCAAGACGTCACCACTAAGCCCGGCCGTGATTTGGAATTCAATTTTGAATTGGAGGCGGGCTATACGTTGCGCGGAAAGGTGGTCGATGCTGTTACTAAGCAGGCGATTGCTGGCGCCGAAGTTTCGGACAGTTGGGTGTTTCGAAAAATCGTGCGCACCAACGAGGCCGGTGAATTCACTTTGCGAGGGCTCGAACACTACAGTGGTGAGTTTGAAGTGCACGCACGGTCGGATGGCTACGGACTGCTGGCGAAAGCTGGGTCAAAGAAGGACATCGGCAGTTCTTTTGACCTGGAGCTGCTGCCCGCCCATACCGTGATTGGGACCCTATTAAACAACAACGGCAATCCCGTGGCGGGTGCATACGTGGCGGCAGTCGCGAGCACCGACGTGGAAGATGTGCAGCAAATCGATTGGAAAGCTTGCCAGTCCGAGGCCGATGGCCGTTTTCATGTCCCCAATGTTCGACCGGACATCTAACACACTTTGCAAGTTCGCGAGCAAGGGTTCGGGACTTTGCTTTATGAATGTCCACCCCAGAAAACGCAAGCCACCCAAATTGACATGGGGGTGATTTATCTGCCACCGGCTAGTCGAATTAGCGGGCGTATTCATAATGAAGACGGGGACGGAGTAGCGAAAATTCAATTGCTGCTCACCGGCTGGAATAAGGATCGTGGAAAATACGGTCGGCCGCCAGATGGTGAGCTCGCGCACTACATTGGTACTACCAAGCTGCGCAGTGATGATTTGGGCCGATTCCAATTTTCGGATCTAGCAGAAGGGGTATACAAGTTAGAGGTCAAGCGCTCCGGAATGGCGCAAATAAAGCCGATGAAAATTGAGGTCGGTACTGGCCAGGATCGAGATGACATCGAAATTTTAGTGCCCAAAGGTGGCGAAATTTCGGGGCTGGTACTCGATCCCGACGGCAATCCTTTTGAAGGTGCATACGTCCGCTTGCGGGTGGAGAAAGTTGCCGCATATAGCTCCACCAGTTTGAAAACCGATAAGGATGGAAAGTTCAGTTTCACTGGCTTGGCTCCAGGTGATTCTGGCATTGAAGCTTCCGAGCCATGGGGCAGCGATCTTGAGGAACCGTTACTGCCTGCCTCCTCAACCAATCTTCAGTCAGGGACACAGGGTTTAGTTCTTCAGTTCAAACGCGGGCAGTACATCCGCGGGCAAGTGGTGGATGAACAGGGCACACCTATTAATCAGGCTGTGGTTCGAGCCAGCCAGCCAAACCTGCGATCGGGCAGCAGCGTCTTCACTGGA
>CAZMDZ010000249.1:0-6189 GCA_964565175.1 uncultured Planctomycetales bacterium | reverse complement strand
AGGGTGACCAGCTAATTGCGCTCAAGCACGGTGTCGCCCTGGGCTAAACCGGATCGCACCTCAACCCTAAGACCGTCGCTTAAACCAATTTGAATGGCATGTTCGCTGGCTTCACCGTCAGCACTTGGCAGCAGCACATATGCTTGGCCATCGCGAAAATCAACCACGCGTTCGGGCAGAATGAGCACGTCGTCGGCGCGCTGCAACTGAATGCGAGCAACAGCCGAATAGCCCGAGCGTATGGTCAAGTCTTGCGGCGCTTGCACCGCCATTTTCACTTCAAACTGGACCGCGTTGTTGACCGACTGGGCTTTCAATGCGATTTGAGTCAACTCGCCTTGCAGCTCTTGCTCTGGCCGCGCACCAAGCGTAATCCGCGCTTGCATGCCTTCGGTCAAACGGCCGACGTCAATCTCGTCGACGGTGCCGCGGAAGACTGGATGATCCAGATCCGCCAGGGTGCACAGCTCCGTGCCCGAACCATAGGAACTCGACGGCACCACCGGTTCACCTTGCTCCAAATCGAGCTTGATGACGTGACCATCAATCGGCGCCCGCACCAAGTAATCGATGGTTTTACCGTCAATTTGAGCGCTGCCGTTAAGCAACAACTCCAGCTGCTTTTCAGCGTCGCTGCGGGCGCGGGCGGATCCAGCCTCCATTCGCTGCAAACTCTTACCGCGCTGCACAAGGACCGTGCGCGGGCCGCTGTCGCTGGCTTGGCTACCGCCCCACAACTGGAAAGCGCCAAACAGCAAAGCTGCAGGGTTTGAGGGACCGAGTCGGTGGCCTCGAATTCCTTCGCTTAGTTGCGGAACAAAGTGAACTGCACGGCCGAGGTGGCGGATACGCCAGCCGGGGCGTCGGCATCTTCAATGAACCACTGGGCGTAGAAGCTTTGACCGATCAGCGACACCATGTTGGGGATGGCGAAGCTCAGCGATGCGGTGCCGTTGCCAGCGCCAAATCCATCGAGCACGACGGGGTTTTGCATCAGTTCGGAAGAAAGGTCCAAGTAGCAAGTGGCACCACGCAGCGGTGAGCCAGCAAAGTCTGGGGTGCGGTCGAGCAACAGCGTTGCCGCAGCGCCGCCCAATCCGCGGTCGACACCGATGGTCATCGACGGGTTGCGCAGCATTGGCGCTTCAAAGGCGACCATCACCGGGCGGAATCCTGCACTGCCTGGGGTCGGCTGACCGAATGGCTGACCGCCCTGGTTGGACTGACTGAACAGGGTTGGGCTGTCGAAAGGCGCGACGCCATCGCGTAGGCGAAGATCGGTGAGCGGGCGACCGAGGAAAGCGAGCAAGTCTGCTTGTTGCTGCGGGCTCAAACCGAGTGGGCGCACAGCGGGAGCTTTGTTAGGACCGTTGAAGTTGCCGCCGCGGTTGTAGAAAGCGACGACACCAGCCAGGGTTCCGGCGTTGCCGTTGTGAAAGTAAGGTGCGCGAAGCTCTACGTTGCGCAGCGATGGAGTTTTCATCAACCCCTCTTGGCGTGGGTTGCCGCTAATTCCACCCAGACCTGGGTCTTCGCGTTGGGGGGTTACCCCGGTGTAGTGAAACCCATTATCACTGAACAGCGGACCGCCATGACAAACATTGCACCCGGACTGTGGACTATTGAAGACGTTGAAACCGCGTTGCTCTTGCTGGGTCAAAGCATTGGGGTTGCCACTGAGGAAATCATCGATTGGTGCTTGATCGGTGAATAAAGTGCGCTCGTATGTGGCGATGGCCATGGCGATGCGCACGGGCGTAACGGCAGCGTCGCCAAATGCCTCTTGAAACAACTGCGGGTAGCTGCGGTTGTTGATCCAAAGGTCTAAGTCCAATGGAATGTTGCTCGCCATTGCTAGCGGACTGACGTCAGCAAGACGATCGGTCAGGTCTGCCCAAACGATTCCTTCGTGAGCCATTTCCACGTCGCTCATGGGCGGCCCAACAACCTGACTTTCCAAAGCGGCGAAACGCGGGAACACAACATTGTTCGTCAGCGGGTCGCGGAATTCTTCGGTGGCGCGACCGTCCCAAAACATTGCTGGACCATATCCGCCATTCACCGCAGGCATGGAGCGACGGCCAGTCACTTGAACGCCGAGCGAAAATTCGGCATCGGCAAGATAAAGACCGTCTCCGCCACTGCGCACAACTCCAGGCGAACCGGTGACGTCATCATTGGTGCCAAAAATGCCGTCGGCACCTGGATGTGTGCTTGGGGGTGCGCCAATGACCGAACGCGGATCCGAGCCGCCCGCCTCAAAGATGTGGCAGGTCCCGCAAGCCGTCATTCCCGTTGACGAAAGCTGCTCATCCCAGAACAGCGTTTTGCCAAGCAGAGTTTTTTCGGCTGTCACCGGGTTACCTGCCGGAGCAGGCGGTGGCTGGAGGCCGCCCTGTGCATTCACTTCGCGAGTTGTGAATCCAGTCAAAGCAGTCACCAACGCGAGCATGGAAATCGCTGATGATTGACGCATGTTTTTCATACCCGAATGGACGCAACGAGTTCCGTCCGGGGGGCACGAGTAACGATTACAATCGGTTCATAATTCAGCGTTCCGAATTCCCGCCTTCTCCCGACTTAGAAATTTCAATTTTGCCGCCCGTCGCCTGCTCGAGTTTGATGTAAAGCTCCTTCAAGCGACTGCGCGAAGCCGTGATTGTGCGTTCTTCGGCAAGCAACTTGCGTTCAATGTTGAGTAAATCTAACCGAGTGGATTCCCCGACTCGAGCACGCACTTGCTCTTGTTGCAAAGCTCGCTCAAGGTCTGGCACGACGGCGCGCAGTTGGAATTCGATGCCGTCGCGCAGATTCACGATTTGTTGAATGATGCCGCGCACCTGCTGACCGACAACCACTTGCTGTTGCTGAAAGCGCTTGCGCAATTGCTCCAGCTCAAATTCGGCACGAGCAATTTGCGCTTGATTTTGATCGAACAACGGCAACACCCAATTCACCGCCGGGCCGAGCAAGGTGGTGTTGTCGTCCCGTTCGCTAGTAACCCCGACGCCGACGTCCCCCCAGCGGCCGCTGCGCTGAAGTTCGACGATTTGTTCGAGTGCGGCAATGCTCTGTTGCATCGATTTCAGATCGAGTCGATGGGCCAGGGCGAGGTCAATCCATTGCTCCACCTCAGGCTCTTGCGCTTCCATCCATTCGTCGACGTTGACGCTGCTGGTCAAGTTCACCCGACCAAAATCGCGGTCGCTGGAAAGCAACACCGCCAATCGATTACGGCTTTGGTCGACGTCGTCGGCTTGGCGTATCCATTGCAACTCTTGCGCCTTCCAGGACGCCTGCTGGGCCTGCAATTCGACTGCAGTCAATTCACCAGCGTCAAAGTAAAGCTGGTGAGCTTTGACCCATTGTCGCTCCAACTTCACCGCTTGCTCCAGCAATTCCAATTGCTGGGTCGCCGACACTGCTCGCCAATAAGCCTGACGCACATCGGCCGCCAATCGCGCGCCGCGACGGGCGACGTCAAGTACGGTGGCTTGCAGTTCATGTTCGGCAATGCGACTTTGCACCGGCACCCGCCACAAGTCCATCAATTGCAAACTCAATGCCAGCTCAAGCACCTCCGACCCTGCCCCAGCGGGCGTGCGCAGCATCGCTCCAAGCGATGGATTGCTCCACAAACCGGCTTGGACCCAGTCGGCATGCGCCATTCCAATGCGCTGGAATTCGGCCTGCAACTCGCGGTTGTTGAGCATCGCCAGCTGCACCGCCTCTTTTATGGTCAAGCCGTCCGCGAAGTAAGCACTGATCTCATACCCCTTCAACTCGGCAGCGGTTGGGTCATAAACTTGATCGACGCCACTGCGCTGTTCGGTGAGTTGACGTGCTTGCTCAAAGTCTTCTTGCGGATCCACTTGGGCGCAGGAACCACCGCCAAGCAAGGCAAGTAATCCCACGGTTGGCAACAGCATCCATGCCCCCATCGTGGACGGCAGCGACCCCTTCAAGAAGCCTTCTTCGGTGCGCGGAGCGGTGGGCGTCGGCGGTTTGCCAAAGCGCAAATACAGCGCTGGCACGACCAACATATTGAGCACTGTCGACGACAACAAACCGAACAAGATGACGATCGCCATCGGCGTCAAGATTTCAGTACCTGGGTCTTCGCCGCGCATCGCCAACGGGATCAAGGCCAGACCAGCGGCCATTGCGGTCATCAAAATCGGCGCCAGTCGCTCCATCGATCCTCGTCGAACAGCCTCGGCAAAGTCGTCGACCCCTTCATCGGATTGCAAGTGACCGATGTGCGACACCAGCATGATGCCATTGCGCGCAGCAATGCCGAATACCGAGATGAAGCCAATGATCGAGGCAACCGACAACACGCCGCCACTGAAGTAAACGCCAGCGACGCCGCCAATCAGCGCCAACGGCAGGTTGATCATGATCAGCAAAGATGCGCGCATCGAACCGAACATCATGTGCAGCAAAAAACCAATCGCCACAATCACCAATGCGCCGAGCCAAGCCAAGCGTTGATTGGTGGCGGCGGCGCTTTCAAATTGGCCGCCATATTGCACGTAGTAGCCCTGCGGCATGTCGACGTTGTCCTGAACCAATTGCTTGATGTCACCAACCACGCTGCCCATGTCGCGTTCGGCAACGTTGCACATCACCACAATTTTGCGCTGCACATTTTCACGATTGATGAAGTTCGGCCCGCTGTCCTGGTAAATGTGCGCCAACGTTTTCAGCGGCACCTTATACCCCACGGGCGTATCCACCAGCACTTCGCCAACATCGCTCTCACTAGCGTCAGTGCTATCGGCAAGCCGAACGGTGACGTCGTAAACCTGTTGGCCTTCCAACACTTGGCTGACTGGATTGCCGCGGAAGGCGGCGGTCAAGGCGGCTGAGGCTTCGGAAATGTGCAGACCGTAACGGGCCAACGCCTCGCGACGGAATTCAACACGCACCTGGGGCACGTCGATTTGTTGCTCGGTGGAAAGGTCAACGACACCAGCGACCTTTGCCATTTGACTTTCAATTTCCCCAGCAAGGAGTCGAAGCGTGCGCAATTCGTCACCAAAAATCTTGACCGCAATGGTCGCACGGGTGCCCGACAACATGTGGTCGATGCGGTGCGAAATGGGCTGGCCGAAGGTGGCTTGCAAACCCGGAATTTGAGCGAGGTCTGCGCGCATTTCTTCGAGCAGCTCCGCTTGACTGCGGCGCGGTAAACCGTATTGCTCCGGCGCGGCCATGTCCAAGGTCATGTCCAGCTCAGTTGCTTCCACGCCTTGCGCATGTTCATCGCGTTCGGCTCTGCCAGTTCGGCGGCCAATGGCAATGATCTCGGGATGGCGCATCAAAGTTTTTTGCGCCAAGCTGGTCAAACGGCTGCTTTGCTCCAGCGAGGTGCCCGGCAAGGTCACCAAACCAATTACGTATCCGCCCTCATTGAATTCGGGGAGGAATTCTTTGCCCATGCGAGCCGCGCCAATCAACGCCAAAATCAGCAGGACGACGGCAGGAAGCGTGGTCAACCATGGATGGCGCAGCGCCATGTTCAATGGACCGCGGTAAAGGTACTTCAACCAGACAATGATCCGCGGCTCGTGTTCGCCACGAACGGTGCGGCTGGTGGGCAGCAAGTACGAGCAAAGGGCTGGCGTCAGCGTCAGCGCGGTGAGCAAGGAAGCGGCCAACGAAACGCAGAAAGCTACACCCAGTGGACGCAGCAAACGACCTTCTACGCCTGAAAGGAACAGCAACGGCGTAAACACCAACAGAATGATGAAGGTGGCAAAAACAATCGACGTTCGCACTTCAACGCTTGCGTCAAAAATCACTTTGACGACGTTTTCCCGTTCGCCTTTGGGCAGTGCACGATTCAAGCGCAATCGTCGGACCACGTTTTCGACATCGATAATGGCGTCGTCTACCAGCGCGCCGATGGCGATGGCCATGCCACCCAAGGTCATGGTGTTGATGCTGGCTCCGGAAAAGTGCAAAGCTAGGATCGCGGTAACCAAGGAGATCGGAATCGCCAGCAAGGTGATGATGCTGGCGCGCATACTGGCTAAGAACAACACCACAATCACGACCACAAACAAGCCGCCTTCCAGCAACGCGGCGGTGGTATTGGAAATCGAATTTTCAATGAAGTCCGCTTGGCGGAACAAGCGATTGTTAATCACCATCCCTTCTGGCAACGAACGTTGAATATCAGCG
>CAZMDZ010000248.1:0-6191 GCA_964565175.1 uncultured Planctomycetales bacterium | reverse complement strand
CCGTGGTATCGTAATATTTGTAACTATCCATTAGAATTCAATTGTCCATCTAAACAGTAAGGAAAAAGCCTCTGTTTTATTTATATCATCAAAATATCGATATGCGCAAAGTACTCGTCTTTCTCCACTAGGGTAGGGCACCACGGTGGGATTTGTGCTAAACAAGCCTATCTCATTTAAAGTTTCTCCGTTGCAGGCGTTTTCACCTACAAAAATTTGCCACATAACTCGTGTTGGGCTTATTTTTTTTATATGGGAAAAAGGTATTATCCCACATGACACCAAACTAGTAGTACCTGTAACCCCCAGTTCACCTGTAGGATGTATAAGTACCTCGGTGTCCATTTCAAAATTGGTGTCTCCATACTGGGCTATAGGCAGGGATTCTCCTAGGTCGGTGGTCGAGGAAACTTGAAGTATTCCAGACCCACTAACACCTAAAGCAAATCTTTGAATCTGATAATTATTGACGTTCTCACTACCTTTACTGTTGAAAAGCATCCCTAACGTATATCCCATTCCCAGGGTTATCACATTGTGGTCCGAAAAGTGTAGTTCTTTCTCCCCATCCTGAAATACTTTCCATACTTCTAGGTGGCCCTTCATTCCGTTAATGCTATTTCCCATTATATAAATTTCAAATTCCAAACAATCCTAACTGCTGAATCCCCAAGGTTTGGCATCAAGCCGCCCTTGTTGAATACTTTTTTAGCACCTAGTTTAAACACAGGGTTATTCCTGGTTTCCTCAACATTATATAGTTCCGATAAAGGGGTTTCAAGCTCTTTGAGTTTTTTGTAGGTATTCTCAAAGTTTAACGTCCACAATCCAATGGAACCTAAACCTCCGTACTCATTCACCATGAAAGTATAATCATCACCGCTGAGACTTACGGAGTATTGTATAAACTCCTTTTGTGTAGAATTTATATCACCCGTAAAACCCTTCCAGTCTTGAATGGAACTCGTTTCGTAGATATAACCCTCACTATTTAAATTTCCTTCCGCGTTTATTTGCGGAGAAGGGTAACCTTGGATACCAGAACTTGGCAAGTATGCGCCCGCCATTATTTTCTGTTCTTGAGATATTCCACTAAGCCCGCTAGAAGCGAACTCCGCAAGATAATTAGGATAATGCCCAAACTTAGAATGCTCCTCCCTTTCATAAGGAGTTTGAACAGTTCTATGTGTTGGGTTAGGAAATTCCGGAAACCCAGATACGTCTTTATCCCCTATTCTGTAAAATCTAATATTAGTTATACTAAAGGGATTTCTTAGGGAATACTGGTTAGATAAGTATAATAAACCCCATTTAAGTTTAGTGGTGGGGGAGAAAGTTCCATTCTTTAAAAGAACTTCGGTAGACTTAAGCGTTTTAAAGTTAGCAGATGTTGTAGCATCAAAGCCCGCCCTAGCATTATCATAATCTAATAGATAACCCTGTAAAGACCCTGTATACTTATCCCAAGATGAAGTGCTCCAATTGTATAACTTAGCCTTGTTACCATCTTGAGCTAACAAATAGCCTTTAATAAAGCTGTCCTCTTGGGAATAACTCGTATGGTCTTCCATTGAATTATACTCAAACGCCATCCTAACGGTGTCCCCTGGAATCATGTTCAAAGTGGATAACTCATGAGTGTAACCTAAAACTACTCTATTTCCGGGGGAAGTATTAAAATCAAAGCCGTGTCCTGCGGACTGACTAAAGGAAGAAGTATTATAAGGGATTGGGGGTAAAAAAGAAGCTCGGCGGGTATAACTCTCATCAAACTCAATTCCGAATGTGTCATCTTCTCCAAAATAATAATTTGAAGATGCTTTTTCTGAAGTTAAAATATCCTTAAAAAATGACCTTGAATTAATAAAAGCCGTGCCTGCATCCCCCATACCTAAAGCATTTACTTTAACTCTATTTTGATAAGTCGCAGGTCCATCTACCAGACGCAGGATAAACTTAGTCTCATTTTCGGCTCTATGTAATGAAGATGAGTTATAGTTGAATCCCTCGTAGTATGTATGTGTTACGCCTGGGTGTAACTCTGTAATGTGAGGATTTGCTACCTCGTAACTTTTTGTATATAAAGAAGCTAATGATGTATTTAAGCTATTATGGGTTACAGGCATCCAACAGTTTCCTAGATTGATTGCCGCGTTATTATACGTATACATTTGAGCTTCGGAATAGTCAAAGATACTTGCCATTAATGAAAAGTTTTTAAAATATGCACTGTCATTAAGTGCTTCTATGGTTATATCTAAGTTTACACGTCCTTCGACAATATGTGAGTTTAGTTCGGAGGTTACTGATATACTTGAGGATTTTCTCTGCCATTCGGGATTCCCTCCTTTTAACTCCCATCCAACCTTCTTTGAGCCCCAAGTTAAAGCGTCCCAATCCCAATACAAAGTATCAGAATTTTTTGTCACACTAGCATATACAACACCCTTCCCTGTGTTAGGGTTTTTAGTATTACCACAGCCCACCTTCTCAGAAAGATACCCCTCCCAAAAATCTAGATTAATAAAATATTTTTTGCCTATTTCTGCCTTACCCGTGCCAGACACACTTAACCCTTTTGGCACCTTAATGCACTTATCCGACGCTAAGTATGACTCCCTCTCGTCTGAGTTATAGTAAGGACTTTTTACAGAACTTGTGGAGTATGTTTTATTTAGCCCTGAAAATCCAGGCTGAAGGGCAACGTCTTGTTTATACTTATTACATAAGGTATTCGTATTTACTAAAGACGTCCTAAGTTCACTTTCAACACTTCCATCAGTACTAGTATCCAATATAGCGTAGTAAGCCCTCTCTGGCTCCAGCCCGCTGAAAGACTGAATTAACATTGTTTGGGTGTCCCAGTTAGTATTATTAGGCTGCCCAGTACTACCTTTAAACATGGACATGGCGTTTTTTTCAAACGTCCTTCCTACAATGTCTCCCGAACTTACTTTTCCATACTTCCATCCAGACAAAACTGAGATAGAGGGCTCTCCTAAAATACTCGCAAAGATATTTCCAGTGCTGTCACTATGGAAAGAATACCTCGTACTAAAAGTATGATTTAATCGGTCTTTCTCTATGTTGAACATGTGAGACCTAAACCTGTATACCCCCAGAGAATAAATCCCAGTGTAATTTAAAAATGCCCTTGCTGAGGTCCACTCGTGAATACTAAAATCATAGTATTCATCAGATGTTTCATCTCTCAGTTCTACTAACATCTGAGCGCCCGGGTTAGTACCAAGCCTGTTTGAGTGTCCAAATTCTAAAAATCCAATAGGATGTGCTAAGGGGTCATTCTCCAAAAGAGGGGAAAAATGATTTGCAGGTATAACAAATTCTTGTTTTAAATAAACGGAACCTTTCTCCGAAGGGTCTGAAGAAGTATCAAATGCCCTGATAAACAAAACATTTTCATCTTCCTCTAAAGCAGAAGCATCTGTTACCGAAGCGGCACTAACGGATATGGACCCGTAGGGATAGGTGTCATCAAAACCATCCCCAGAAACAAAGTGTCTTAAAGTGGAAGATGTGTCCCATGCATCTATTTCATATAAACCTAAAATATTATTTATCGCATTTCCAGATAAATCTGTATTCAAAGAAAATGATTTAAAGGAACTATTTATATGATAATTTACAGCGGAAGAAAAGTTATAATTTTTAATAAGCTCAGAAGCTTCGTGCCCAGTATTAAACTTGTAATTTCCTGGGACATTGACCTCCGATAACGTATTGTTAGTGGGATATGGTAGTAGGTGGTTATTCTTTACTTCATCCAAGCTTGAGAGTACGGAAGAGGGGGATGTGGGAGAACTGTAATCAGTACTATACCCAGACACCGAGGTCCACGCATTAGTATTTAAAAAATGACCTCTTGCTGGACCAAACGTGACGGCTTTGATTCCGAAAGCAGACGCACAGTAAAAGCCTGACAAATCTCCGCTAACAGCGCTTGGGGCTGGGTAGTAGGTCATAATATCCGCGAAATGCTCCTTCAAGCCGTCCACAATCATATTGTTTTCCGAGGATATTAACTCCTCCTGCCCATTATCATAAACTTTATAAACCTCTACTTTTCCCTGCATTATTAATCCTCCACCTCAAATTCTGTGTATGTACCATTGGAGGTCCCCGACAAAGAACATCAGTAAGTTTCTAAGTATACATGTCTTGACCCTCCAGAGGTCTCAAAGGTATCTTGGGATAGAATCATATCTCTTGAATAATAACCTTCAGATAAAGTATTCCAGAAATTAAATACTTCATAAAGTTCTTTCTTTTCTAACTCTTTTATTAAAGAGTATAAAGTTTTATCTTGTAAGGAAATATTAAATAAAGTTATTCCATTACTCAGTGACTCTTCTTCCGAAGTTATAATTATATAATAATTAGTATTTTCATTGTGGATAATCCAATCGTAATACGGGGTATGAGTATCACACGGGTGATTTTTAGTACGTGTGTGCTTGTTCCAGGTATGAAAATCTAAGGTGTATAACTTTCGTACTGTGTTTGAGTATACAGGTATGGTGTGTGTAAATTTACTTGATTTATCATAAGGTTCCCACTTACGATTAGAAAAATTAAATGCCCACCTATACTCAGAACCACTTACAGGACCCGTTACTATTTTAATACCTACTTTGGAGGCTGCTGTGGTGTGTGTATTTCCTAGACACAGTTTTAAATTATGCTCGGATTCAGGGAATAAGGATTTCTGTATTGGGGAGGGGGCTGTATTTTCCAGAGGAAAAATAACTCTTAGAGGGTTACCGTCCCTGTTATACATGCTAATGGACTCAGAGTGTTTTGCACCATTTTCATTAGCAAGACAGTTTACAATACAAAAACTTTTAGAGTTTTTACCTTCTTGTTCAAATATAATAGACGATAAGATTTCAGAAGTTTGTTTGCTTATAATCTCATTTACGGTAGAAGAAACCGTGCCTCTCCCCGTTTTAAAATAGGGGTAATTTAGGGTTATTACTTCTCCAGACTTAGAAACATATGACTGCCCTTGAGCATCATTCCCTCCTACAATTGAAGAGAATTCCCGACCATTCGGCTCTCCGAAAGGGGTTGCTGATAATGGTAAAGGACCTTCGAACGAGGATGCATAAGATGCAATGCCCCCTCCATACTTAAAATCATTATTAAACAGTGTAGGTCCATATGCATAGGAAGCAAAATTAAAGCCCCCATAGTAAGGTCTAACCGCGTCCACGAAATTTCTGTATATTCCAGAGAAGTCTGAATTTAGCATTCCATAAGCTTGGTGGTATGTTCTACCCATTCAAACTCCTCAAAAGTATTCTCTAAGGTAGCTAAAGTGTCATGCCTGTCTATATTCAAATGAGTCATTACTTCAAGTACCCCCCTCATTGAACCTCTCAGCGCTGGGTTAGAGGAACACTCAAAATCAGTTAGGGGTACTGCCCTAACCGGGTACGTGTTGGATACATCTATGCCACTTATAACACTTGTATCATAACTGCAGTCTCCGTCTCGGTAGTTATAAGACCTGTTCGCGTTCCATACATCGTCACTCATATCTTGATACCCCTGATACTCATAATCAAAGCCTTTTACGATGTACTCCCAAGTATTCATATAAGGGTCTCCACTGAGAGCGGAAGCAGAATCAGGAGTGGAGAATTTAAAGTGGTTGTCGGCTACAGGCATCCCTTTGCCTGTTCGGGTGTAAGGGTAGTGAGGTAAGGAGTACCTATAAGCCCTTCTTCGCGATGCGTTCCTAAATAAATCCACAGCGGTAACGGACCAGAATTGATTCCCGTCCGTACATGGAAGCATTCTCCCATCTGTGTTAACGCAGATAGTGCTTAGGTCTCCCGTACCAGAGGCGCCAACAAAGGCATTACCCGTTCTTGATTTAAACTCATTAACTCCGTAGTCGTCTAAAGAGTTTTCTCCTATAGCGCACATAACTCCAGAGGCACATTGATTATCTTCAAGAAACAAGTCTATGATAATTTTAGGTGTAACGTGAAGAGGTGTAAACTTAGCCAAAGCTTTTCTAAAGGCATTTAAAGCAGCACCACTTTTTTTGGTGTCATAATCTTCTGCAAACCAGTCGAACGCCGAGGCGTGTAAGATGGTAAACACGTGAGAAGATTTTGTATTCCAATAATCAAAAATACCTAAGTGATTCTTATTAGTATCTT
>CAZMDZ010000247.1:0-6197 GCA_964565175.1 uncultured Planctomycetales bacterium | reverse complement strand
ACTAGTAATTGTTTTGGATTGAGGTTAGGAACTAGGAGCCGAATGGACATTCTCCCTCAGACCCCGATTTCCAAACTGGTCGTCGATTTACCCCCGTCAATGCTTCTTTTTGACCGGTGGAAGATTGATTATTGCTTTCAAGGGCACCTGACCTTGGCCGACGCTGCAGAAGGCGCGGGGGTGGAACTCGCAGAAATCTTGTCGGAGTTGCGTCGACTAAACCGACAAACCACGGCGCCGAACTGGGGCGAATGCACCATCCCTGAATTGGTGCAACAACTGACCGAGGTTCATCACGCCTTCACCTCTCGCTCACTTGCAGGGTTGCGGCCAGCGGTGACCAAGGTGCTGCTCACCCACGGCCCCGTTTACGACTTTCTGCCCTACCTTTCCGAAGCAACCGAAGGCTTGTTCGCCAACTTAGAACGGCATATCGGTCAGGAAAACGACTTGCTTTTCCCGATGATTTTGAAACTCGATCAAGGCGATCCGGCACAACCCGAGTTGCTGGACATCGTGGTCGACGTCGAAGGCGACCACAACGAGATCGGCGAGAACTTCCGTTTGGTGCGAGAGATCACCGCCGATTACAAAACGCCCGACGACGCCTGCACCACCTTGCGCGCTTTGTACAGCGGTTTACTAGAGCTGGAGAAGGACATGAAGGTCCACATCCATCTCGAAAACAACGTGCTGTTGCCGCGAGTGCGCGAATTAATGAGCGGGTAGCAATTCGGCGCGGAAGAAGTCCAGCGTTTCCGGGTTAGCTAGGGCTTCGGTGTTCTTGACTTTGCGCCCGTGCAAAACGTCGCGAACGGCGATTTCGCTGATTTTGCCTGAACGAGTACGCGGGATGTCAGCAACGCTGTGAATGACGGCTGGCACGTGGCGTGGAGTGGCGTTGGCGCGGATACGGGTGCGCACTTGCTGGCGCAACTCATCACTGAGCTCGGCGCCCGGCACCAAGACCAAAAACAAGACCACGCGCTGATCGCCATCGCCGGTGTCTTGGCCAACGACGATCGCTTCAAGGATCTCTTCGAACTGCTCAACTTGGCGATAGATTTCGGCAGTGCCGATGCGCACCCCGCCAGGGTTCAAGGTGGCGTCGCTGCGGCCGTACACCGTCATGCCGCCAAAATCGCTCATCTCGACCCAATCGCCGTGGCGCCAGATGTTCGGGTAATGATCGAAGTACGCGGCGCGATAACGACTGCCGTCTTCGTCGTTCCAAAAGCCGACCGGCATGCTCGGGAAAGGCTGCGTGCACACCAACTCGCCTGGCTCGTTGGTCACCGAATTCCCTTCGTCATCCCAGACCTCAACGGCCATGCCCAAACCGGCGGCGGTGATTTCGCCGCGGCGCACCGGCAGCACCGGGCAGCCCAGCGCAAAACACGAAACAATGTCGGTGCCGCCGGTGATCGACGACAGTTGCAAATCTTGCTTGACGTGCTCGTAAACGTAATCAAAAGATTCGGGGACCAGCGGCGAACCCGTCGAAAGAACGGCGCGCAGCTTTTGCAGCGGCAACTCCTTGCCCGGCAGATAGCCCGCTTTCTTGCATGCATCAATAAACTTGGCCGAGGTGCCGAAGACATCGACCTTTTCTTCGTCGACCACCTTCCACAGCGTTTCGGCTCCGGGGTGGAAGGGGTTGCCGTCGAACAAGACGATGGTGGTGCCGCCCGCCAAGGCCGTGACCAGCCAGTTCCACATCATCCAACCGGTTGTGGTGAAGTAAAAAAGCCGCTCCCCCGAGCGCAAATCGGTGTGTAGCCGGTGCTCCTTGAGGTGCTGCAACAAGGTGCCACCATGGCCGTGCACGATGCACTTAGGCTTGCCGGTGGTGCCCGAGCTGTACATCACGTAGAGCGGATGGTTGAAATCCACCGGCTCAAACGGCATCTCGGCTGGCACCAGACTGGCACTGGCAAGGAAATCGTTCCAGGTGTGGCCGCCATCGATTCCAGCGGCCGCTTCTGCTGCGGCATCGGCGCCGACAAAAGGAACCACCACGACCGTTTCCACCGACGGCACCTGCTCCAAAATCCCCGTCAGCTTGTCGCGGGTGTCGAAACTTCTGCCTTTGTAGACGTAACCATCGGCGGCCAGCAGAATCTTTGGTTCAATTTGGCCAAAGCGGTCCACCACTCCAGGCACACCAAAATCGGGCGAGCACGAGGACCAAATCGCGCCCAGGCTTGCCGCTGCCAACATCGCCGCCACCGCTTCTGGAATGTTCGGCAGAAAACCAGCCACACAGTCTCCACGCTGAATGCCCACGCGCACCATTGCTGCTCGCAATCGCGCCACCTGGCTGCGCAACTCGGCGTAGCTCCACTCGCTGCGCAGCCCATCCTCGCGGCGGAAGATGATCGCCGCTTGCTCGTCTTCGCCGCCCGAAAGCAGGTTCTCTGCGAAATTCAGCATCGCTTGCGGGAAAAACCGGGCACCGGGCATGCGGTCGCCGTCGGCGAGCAAATCGGCGCCCATCGCGCCGCGAACTCCGCAGTATTGCCAGATTTGGCGCCAGAATTCACTCGATTGAGCCAGCGACCAGCGGTGAAACGAGGCGTAATCGCTGCCGACGTCAAAGCCAGCCTCGCGGAGGTGATTTTGAAAGGCGACGAGCTGAGTTTGGGCGACCCGCTCGGGGGATGGCTGCCAGAGGATTTCGGACATGGGCGTGCAGTGGCTTGCGGACGGGATTCCGTCGCGAATTGTAATAGCTCCCCGCCCCCCGCTCTTGGCACAATGAAGCGGTGAAAGACTTCCCTTCACCGCCCCCCAAGCAGGGGCTATTTCAAAAGATTTTTGGGTCCAAGCCGACCTTCGAGGGAGCAGGCTCGCAGCAATTGATCGATTTGGTTGAATTGCTCGGGACCACCGCCGAACCGTCGACCGAGAGCTTTTTCCGCGCTACCGCCAAGCAGTTGGCCCACGTCCTCGGCGTCTCCTATTGCGTGCTTTCACAAATCATCGAATCCAAACCAACCAAGTTGCGCATGTTGGCCCACTTCCGCGACGGTTCCATACGGCCAAATGAAGAGTATTGGGCAGCCGACCGACCTTCAGAGGAAGTCCTGAGGCGTGGGGTTTATTACCGCGAATCTGGCGTGGTCCAAAAGTACCCCAAAGACGAGACGCTCAAGCTATTGGTTGACGGCTGCTGTCTTGGCGTCACCATCCCGGGGCTGGACGGCAAACCGATTGGCCATTTGTCGATCTATGACCGCAACCCGCTCCAAGCTCCCGAATTCGCGGAGAAGGTCTTACGGTTTTTCGCTTCGCGCGCCGGTGGCGAGATCATTCGGCGCCAAGCCGTGGAGTCGAGCCGCGAAGCTCTCCAGAACCTAGAAGTCTTTTCCGACGAATTCCCAGGTTGGGCGCTTGCTTATTTTGATTACCTCTCCGGCGAACGTGAAATCACTTTTTCGAACAGCGGCGGCGAACATATCGTCGGCCCCGAAACCGCCGCCGCAGTGTTGAAGGACCCGTCGAGCTATCGCTCGCTGATTCACCCCGATGACATTGGTGAAGTTGTCCGCAAGTCGACCCTGGCGCGAGCGAACAACACTCATATGAGTGCCGATTACCGGGTGCTCGGCGACGGCGGCAAGTATCGCTGGGTGCGAGTGAATGCTCGCTATTCAGGGAAATCGGATCAAGTAAAAATGGTCCACAGCTTAACCACTAGCATCGAAGTGGAACGCCGCCTGACACGCCAGGCAGAGGAGCTGTCTCGCCAGGTCGGCATCTTGATCGAAGCGGTGCCGATGGCGGTGGTCCTTCGAGACAGTGCTGGCATCATTCAATTTATGAATGGATCGGCCCAGGAAATCCTTTCGCTGCAGAATTGTGATTGGCCCGAGCAAAGCTTCGAAACCCTGGAAGCCGCCAGCTCAACTTGTCGACCGATTCGCACCGCGCCTTGGATTGCTCTTGGGTGCCCCTCTTCGACAGCGAAGGCGAGCGATTGGGCCTGGTCACCACATTGCGCGACGTCACCGTCGCGGTGCAAGAACAGCGCGAACGCGAACAGATGCAAGAGGCGGACCAGCGGGACCGGCGAATGGACGCATTGGGACGACTTGCGGAAGGCATCTCCCACGAGTTTGAGAATTTGCTGACCGCGGTGCTTGGGTACAGCGACATTTGCCTGGCGCGCCTGAAGACCGATGATGACGATAGTCTGCGCATGAAAAGCTCGCTGGAGAAAATCCGTACTGCAGCTGGCAAGGCGTCGGGTTTGTCGCGCAGTTTGTTGGCGTTTAGCGCCAGGAAGCATTGGAAGGGGGACCGCTGCGAACCCGCCGAAATCATGCGCGAATTTGCGCCATCACTTGGTCACTTGGCCGGTCCGCAAGTAGTCCTAGAAACCGACATCCACAACGCCGACGGCACCGTCCCCTTGAGCAGGGAAGACTTGGCCGACATCTTGGTTCATTTGGTCAGCAATGCCCGTGACGCTTTGGAGGGTTTGGGCACCATTCGCCTTGGTGGCTCGATCAGACTAAGCGACCAACCGTTGATTTGGCGCAATCAAACCTTGCCAGCGGGTAAATACTTCTTGATGGAAATCGAAGACAATGGCGTCGGCATTCCAGAGGCGGATTTGGGCCATATCTTCGATCCATTTTTCACCACAAGTACTGCCGTCCGCGGACGCGGCATGGGTTTAGCGATGGTGTTTGGCTTGGTCAAAAAATCTGGCGGCGGCATTCACGTACAAAGCCGGGTCGGCGGCGGCACTTGCATGCAGGTTTATCTACCGCTTACTGCCCACCAGAGCGGCGGCGCAATGGCCGACACCGATGGCGAACTCAGAATTCTTGTGGTCGAAGATCAAGTTTCTTTGCTGGAACTCTTCCGCGAGGTCCTGCAAGCTGGAGGCCATCAAACTCTGGCCGCCAATACGATTGCCGAGGCTGTCCAGCTAGCGACCGATGCCGAAAAGATCGATTTGTTGGTCTGTGATATTTTCCTTTCCGATGGAAACGGCACGGAGTTATGGAGGCAACTCCAAGACGCCTGCGGTCTGCTACCGGTAGTTTTCTTTTCTGGCACACCTCGCTCCCACCTGGAGGCTCAGGGCATTGAACTGCCAATAAACGCACCGCTGCTGAGCAAACCCTTCCGGCCGACGCAATTGCTGCAAACGATTGCGCGGATGCGTGGACGCTAGCCAACCAGAAATTCGTTTGTTGCGATCTTCTAAAGATTTCGCCATGCTAGGAACGCAGGCAGGTCTTTTCTTCTCCCCCCAACCCTGTGTTCCCATGACCAAAGAACAAAAAACCATACTCATCGTAGAGGACGAAGAACTGGTTCGCAGCATGCTGCGGGACAAGTTCGAGCACGAGGGTTATCGCGTATTAGAAGCGGAAGACGGCCGTGAAGGCCAAAACATTCTGGAAGACGAAAAAGTCGATCTGGTCATTTCTGACTTGGTCATGCCCCGGCAAGATGGCCTGGAGCTTTTGATGGCCATGCGCGCTGGCTAGCCTGACATCCCGTTGGTGGCGATCACCGCCCCCAGTAACCAACTGTACCTGGAAGTCGCCGGCCGCTTAGGCGCAGCCCGTACTTTTGAAAAGCCGTTGGACCTGGACGCACTCAGTCGCGCGGTCCATGATTTGTTAGAAGATCCGCTCGGTATTCCGCAGTAGATCCACGGGCGCTCTTGCGACGATGATCTTAGTCCGGGGTGATCGACCCGAGACTAAACATCAGGACGATTTGAATCACGTTATACAGACCGTGGCAAACCATGCAAGCTACGAGGTTGCGCCCGCTCTTCAAATAGAGCCCTTGCAAACCTAGCGCAACGACGAAGATCGCGAGCACTGCAGCGGGGCCTTCGTAGATATGAAGAAATGCGAACACCATGCTGGTCAAAAAGACTGCCCGCATCGTCGCTCGCTGACTGGTTCCGCCGAATGAGCGGAAGAATTGCTCCAAGCGGTGAAAGATAAAGCCGCGGAATTGAATTTCCTCGGCAACGCCAGCGAAAGTTGCCGCAAGCAAAAAGGAGGGCATCGCCCACGGCGTATCCAAATCGAAAGGCAGGGGGGCATCACGCGGAAACAATAAGTTGCCGATGTGAAGAACGACGAAGGAAATCAGTAGCAGCGGCACGGTGATCGCAACGCCAGTGCCTACGCTTTTCCCCCAACCTCCTTGAGGTCGATTCA
>CAZMDZ010000246.1:0-6208 GCA_964565175.1 uncultured Planctomycetales bacterium | reverse complement strand
CGGTACGCGGCAATTAACAGGTTCCCGATGTGGGCCCGAAATTCTAGAATCTTGGCCAAGGGTCCAATGCCGCAACCATCCTCCTCCTCACCCTCCGGAGCCGCCGACGAGTTCCAGCTGAATAGTTCAAGTCGGCCATGGCGCGCCGATTTGTCAATTTCGCAACTTTTGGCCGAGCTCGACGCCACTGGACCAGGGGTCGCCGTCGAGCGAAACGGAGAGGTCGTGCGCAAGGCGGATCATGAGTCCACCCTGATTCAGCCTGCCGATACCAGTGAAGTGGTGCGGCTGGTGGGTGGTGGGTGATTTCCACCCGCGGTCCACGTCGCCCTTTTCCCCGCACTCCCAGCACATTCCAAACTCGTGTCCTCGAACGCACGCACCGAACCCCTGCAGCTAGGTAAATACACGCTGCAATCGCGTCTCATCCTGGGTACTGGCAAATACGCCAACTACCAACAAATGGCGGAGGCCCTTGAAGAATCCGCCACCGACTGCGTCACTGTTGCGGTCCGCCGGATTCCTGAAAACGAAGAGCCCGGCCAGCGTTTCTTGGATTTCATTGATCCGACCAAGTACACGCTGTTGCCCAATACCGCTGGGTGTTTTGATTACCAGACTGCGGTGCGCACTTGCCGTTTGGCGCGCGAAATGCTGGACACTGATCTGGTCAAACTGGAAGTGCTCGGCGACCAGAAAACTTTGCTGCCTGATCCCGTCGACACACTGCGTGCAACCGAAACTTTGGTCAGCGAAGGCTTCACCGTTTTGGTTTACACCTCCGACGACGTCAGGTTGGCCAAGCGTTTGGAAGAAGCAGGAGCCACCGCAGTGATGCCGCTGGGGAGTCCAATTGGCAGCGGCCAGGGCATTTTGAACCCGCTCAACATTCGCTTGATCATCGAGCAAGCCAACGTCCCCATTTTGCTGGACGCTGGTGTCGGTTCCGCCAGCGATGTCGCCGATGCGATGGAACTCGGCGCCGACGGCGTCCTGCTCAATACCGCCGTTGCTCAAGCCGCCGATCCAATCCGCATGGCCCGCGCCGTCCGCGATGCTTGTTGGGCTGGCTACGACAGCTACCGTGCCGGTCGCATTGCCAAGCGCATGTACGCATCCGCCAGTTCGCCCGCCGATGGCTTGATTACGCCGTCCGCCGCTCCGGCAGCGGAGCAACAGCCCGCTTCTGCTGGTAGCGCTTAATGGTTACGGTTCACGCCATCGTGGAGTTGTGCATTGCGTTGCCGCTCTTGGCGGCTATCGGCGTGCTCACCATGGCGATTTTGAATTTGCTCTATGACCCAGGAGATGTGGAACAACCTGGGGTCATGGATCAGCAAGCGGTGCCGCTGGCCAAGCCGACGCTGTTCGCGCTGCTGATGTTCTTGCTGTTTGCGCCAACCGCGATGCCGTGGCTGCAAAGCAAGCTGTGGCCCGACCTGATAGAAGAAGCCAACCCGTTGCTGTCGACCGCCATCGTGCTGGTCGTGGCGGCCCTGGCGCTTGGGGCATTGAGCAAACGTTGGCCGCAAGCTCTGCCCTTCTCCTGGCGACGTCAACCGGTCATGGCTTACTGCTTGTTTGCCCCCGTGCTGGTGATCGTGGCGGTGATCAATCGCTTGGTCATCGAGGTCCTGGGCCGTGGCGACATGCAAATGCAGGTGCTGGACGGGATGGACCAACTCAGTGGCTGGCCAATGGCAGGAGCCTTGTTCCTGGTCATCGTGCTGGTGCCCTGGCTTGAAGAAATTCTCTTCCGCCATTACCTGTGGGGGGCATTGATCCAACACCCCGGCTTTGGCCCAGCGCGCGCCACCTTGTTTACTGCATTGGCGTTCACAGTTTTGCATCCACCGGTGGTTTGGCTGCCGGTTTTCGTCTTGGGCGTATTCTTGGCATGGGTGCGCTGGCGCTCCAATCGCTTAGCCGACGCCGTCGTCATCCATCAAGTCCATAACCTCGCCGTCGTTCTGCTGCTGACTGACCTTTCTTACTAGCGCAGAATCCCGCCAACTCCCTCCCTCGACCTCCGCAACGATCATGACCCCAGGCCCTCATTCCGCCCCTTCCGCTGACGACGTCTACCCGCTGCCCCGCAAAGGCCTGATGCGGCGAGTGCCCGGCGGCGCCATCGTCGCTTATGACGCAATGGTCATTGGCGACGTCAACCTTGGGCAAGACGTCACCGTTTGGTTTAACGTCACCATTCGTGGTGACGATGCGCCGATCACGATTGGCGCGCGAACCAACGTGCAAGACAACTGTTGCATCCATTGTGATGTCGACGTGGCTCAAGTGATCGGTTCCGATTGCACCATCGGTCACAGCGCTACGGTTCACGGTGCAACCATTGGCGACGGAGTCTTGATCGGTATGGGCGCAACCGTTTTGGGCGGCGCCAAGATTGGCGATGGGGCAGTGGTAGCGGCAGGCGCCGTGGTCCGCGAAAATTTTGAAGTTCCGCCGCGCACCTTGGTCGCTGGCGTTCCTGCCAAGGTCATTCGCGAAATCAGCGAAAAGGAGCTGGCTTTTATGGCGCACTCGGTTCCACATTACGTGGAGACCGCGCTGACTTACTTATAAGTTCAGCCACAGCCAACCCAAGTTCCACGCTTACTGCTCGTTGGACTTGCGGTAGTACTGCTCAAGCAGATTGCGATAGCGCAACGGCAAGTCTTCTGCTTGTGCGTTTTCCAAAGTCTGCTGCAAACGCGGCGGCAAATGTCCCCAGGCACCGCCCTGGCCAGGATTCATAAAGATGCCCTGGACCTGCTGCAGGTTCTGGTTTTCCCCATCCTCGTTGTGGCCATCGTCAGGCGACTGTTGAAGGTCGGCATCGTCTGGCTGGGGCGAAGGTTTTTGCCCGTCCAATTGCTTGGGCTCGCCCTGCTGTTTGCTCTGACCGTTGCCGCCGGACGGCGATGAGGAGGGCGATTGGTCCGCAGCCGGGAGCATTGCCAGTAGCTCTTCCATGTTGTTCAACAGCTGGTCCGCATCGGCGACTGCCGCAGAAAAACGACTGCCGACGCCTTCCGCATCGGTCTCGGGTGCAATCGCTTGCTGCTCGGCAAAGTCTCGCACCGAAAGCATCGATTTATCCAAGTCGGCGAAACTTTGACGGACCTTTTCAATCGCTTCGCTAATTTCCTCGGGGGAAGCAGCCCCTTGTTCCTGTTCTTGCGTTTCAGGCTGCTGCGGTGCAGCCGGTTCCTGCGGAGCGGGCTCTTGCGGGGCCGGCTCTTGCAGCAAGAAGGTGGCAAGCAATGGGATCCAATTCCACGACATCAAATATCCTCTCCTTCGGCTTCGAGCTCTTCGGTGGTCCGTTCAAGGATGGACTCAAATAAGGCGCGTAGGCGTTGTTGCCGCTGAGCCAGTTGTTCCAGGTCGGCAAGGTCATCTTCATCGAGGGCGATGCCCGCTTTCTCAAGCATGCCTTGGCGGTTCTTTAAGATCTCAATGCGATCACGAAGATCGCTTTGAATCATTTTCAACAACTGCACTTCGGCTGCAAAGCTAACCAGTGGTTCCTCGCCTTGAGGCGGTTCTTCGCCTTCGCCCGGAGGCGGTGATTCCGCCTTCTTGCGCAGCCGCTCCATCTCGATGCGGATGGCGTCAATCAATCGCTGCCAATCGTTGGCTAAGCTGGCCGCTAACTGTAAGGCGTCGTTATTGGCGCGATAGCGTGGAGGGCCGATGCGCTTGGCTAGTGCTTGATGATCGTCAACAATGGCTCTTAGCAAGAAGGGGAAGGTGTCGGCGCCGTGCTCACGGATTTCAAAAAGCAACTCGTCGGACTCGTCACCGATTTGTTTTTGCAAGCCAGACCACTGGCGCAATTGCACGCGAGCGCTGCGCGGCACGCGGCTGGCCCCGTTCATTGAATCCACTAACTCTTTCAGGTTCTCCAAAACCTGACGATGACGTTCGGCTAACTCTTCCGCCTTTTCCAAAACGTTGATCAGCGCTTCCAACTCTTGCATGTCGTTGAGTTGCTCGGCTTCCGCTTTGGCTTGATCTGCCGCCTTCTTCAACTTTTCTTCCGCTTCCTTTTGATGCTGTTGCGCATTCTCTAAGTCCTGCGGCGAAGGTTGTTGCGATTGCTGACTTGGCTTAGACTCCTGCTGCTCCCCTTGCTGGGATTCGGACTGCTCGCCCTGCTGGGACTCAGACTGTTCGCCCTGTTGGGGCTCGGATTGCTCGCCGTCTTGCGGCTTGGACTGTTCACCGGACTCACCATCCGGTTTTTCACCCTCCGGTGCGTCCGAATCGGCAGACTCCGCATCTTCACCGTCCTTGCGCAAATCCTCTTCGGCGTCTTCGCCAGCTTCAGCTGCGTCTTTGGCCGGCTCGGCCCCGGCCTCGCCCTCTTGCGAGTCGGCCATTCCCTTCATTTTCTGATTGAGCTTGGCTTGCGCATCGGCCAATGCTTGGCGTTCCTGGTCATGGGTTTTGCCCGTTTCCTTTTCCTTCTTTTCCAACGCCTCGGTCTGCTCGCGCAACTTCGCTTGCGCGTCCGCCAGCGCGCGTAACTCCGCCTCGCGCTGCTTGGCCTCTTCCAACAAGCTCTGCACCTGCTCTTCACGCTCGGTTTCGAGTAGATAATTAAGCAACTCCTGCAGAATCACAATCAACTCCGCCTGTTGCTCCATCGCATTACCCGCGCGCAACTCGCTCAAGTCAGACGCAATCTCTTCCAAAATCGTTGCCAGCGGCCGCTCATCGCCGACGTCGGCTAGCTTGAGCCGTGCAGTCCGCAGCAGTTCGACCTTGGACTGATTGCCGTCTGTTTCTTCGCGTTCTTCCAGAGTGAGTAAAATCTTCTCGAGCCGCCGCACCTGTTCGGCCAGCTGGCGCTGGTCGCTCGATAGGCGGTTAAACTCGACGGGATCCTGGGCGCTGGCGATGGTGGGCCAGGCACCTGCGGACAGGCCGAGCAGCAGCAGAAAAACTTTATTCATCAGGTTCCAATCTACCTTATCGTCCAGAAGCCTCCAGGGTACGCAGATAAAGTCCGCGCTGACGGTCGAGTAGACCGCGCAAAAGGTTGACAGCCGATTGGTAGTCCTCCCAGGCCAAAAGGGCGTCGAGCATGGCTTGGAGGCCGTTGTGGAGGTCGGTGGCGGCCGGGCGGTAGTCCTCGCCCGAGGTGGTTGCCGCTCGCAGGGCCTGGCTAGGGCCCCGTTTTGTGCTGCGCGCGGTTTTCGCCAGTTGCAATAGCAGACCAGCTCGATCGAGTACTGGCGGCACTCCTGGGGCGGTCAGTGCGTCGATGGTGGCACCTGGTGCGGGAGGTCCTAACTCCACCAGTCGATTCAGCGCGGCTTGCAAACCGCCGGAGCTACGGTCCAGGCCGGAGTAAATCCGTTCCATCAACGCGTATTCCAAGTCGCGTAACAGACCGTCCAATTCGCGATCCATCCGCCGCGCCAGCGCCGACGCCTCTTGGTTGCCCGCAGTTTGCTCGGCCAACAGCGGTTGTAAGCGCGTCATTTGATCGGCGACGCGTTCGCGCACGCGGACCATTTGCTCGGCCAAGTTTTGCTCGAACGATGCCGCCGACAGCACTTGAATCCACGGACTATTGCCCTCGCCAGCTTGGGCGAAGGGTTCCGCATAATCGTGGGCTTTGGCTTCCACTCGCATGCGGTAATCAGCGCCAAACCCTTCGGCCGACGGCAACGGCGCGGTCAGCATTTCGAAATGATTCCATTGGCGCGCGCCGCGTTTGAATTCGGGCGTCCATGCTTCCCCTTGATCGCTCAGCGAGAGCTCAATCCGGTTCAGACCATAGTCATCGCTGGCCGTGAACAGCAGCGGCAGCTGGGCTTCGCTGACAGTGTTCCAACGCCGATCCGGAAACAAGAAGTTAATGCGTGGGGCATGATCAGGCTCGGCGGTCCAGCGCAACATGCCAGCGTGGCGGTTCAGGAAGCCGTCGGTGCCTTCGAGTTCAAAGGCGAACTCACCGCTGGCTTCGGCAGTAAAGGGGTAGGACCATTGTCCGTTTACGGCAAGCAACTCTTCGCGGCTACCATCCAGTTGGCGCAACCAAGCTTTGGCCACCGGCAGATCCGCGGCGAAGTCCAAAGTCATGCGGCTGTTTTGAGGCACGCGGAATTCATTGGACGACGACACTTGCTGAGCCAAACCGGTGTATCCCGGTGCGTCGACGGTGACTTGCCAATCAGTAATTGCGGGAGGATTG
>CAZMDZ010000245.1:0-6275 GCA_964565175.1 uncultured Planctomycetales bacterium | reverse complement strand
AATCGCCGCCGCAGTCCCGCTGCAAGTTGGCCTTTGGTTATTGTCCGCCCTGGCTTTCAATCAGGAATCGATCAGTCAAGCGGCGCTCGCGGTGCTCATTTTCGGACTCGCCACCGTGGGCTTGGCTCGACCGGGCAACTCGCGGTCTCACCGTCTGGGATGGGTCCTTTTGCTCTTCGCCTGGATCGGTTTGCCGCCGACGGCAGGCTTCCACCATCGCTGGTTGCTCACCCAATCCTTGATTCCGTACGGCCAAATCCTGTTGCCGGCGGCGAGCGTGATCTTCACGTTATTGCTTTTGGTGCGCCTGCTCCCCGCCGCCCTTGAGCCGGAAAATCAAACAGAAAGCTCGTCAGAAGCTGGCTCGTCTAAACTAGTTACCACCGTAGCCGCAACTTTGCTGCTGCTCGGCTTCGGCACGCTGAGCTACCTCGCCCGCCTCGCCGACGTCGGCCGGGACGCAATTTACTGGTAATTCCCAATTTTCTGGGACCCGATGGCCGGGTGCACCGTTCTTAGTTACCGGGCAGCGGACTTTACTCTCAGCCGCAAGGCTTTGCGATCGACGGGTCAGCACCTCCACGGTTATTTCGATGTCAATCACCAACGATTCTGGACCTGTCACGCACGAAGATTTCCTGCGTGAATCCGAACGTGTGCAAAGGCTGATTTACGGCATGGTCGGCAATTCCGCCCTTGCCGACGACATCCTCCAGGAAGCGTGGATTCGTGCATTGGAAAAGCCGCCACGGCATAACGTCTCCGTTGGAGGGTGGTTTTCCCGGGTGGCGCGCAACCTTGCCTACGATTGGTTTCGTCGCGAAGGGAAAATTTCTCTGCGCAAAGAGCATACGGATCCAGATTCAGTAGGAAGTGATCCCATTGAGGTCGATCCGCACGCCAAGGCAACTCAGGTCGAGACCAGCTATCTGCTTTTGAGAGCTGTCAAAAACCTTAGTGAGCCTTATCGCACCGTCATCAGCCTTCATTATTTGGAAGGCTTCACAGTGTCCGAGGTCGCCAGAGAAATGGGCGTGCCAGACTCGACTGTGCGCACGCAATTGTTGCGTGGCCGTGAACGCTTGGAAGTTTCGCTGGAACATAGTCTCGGTGAACAATGGAGAGCTCGCCTGCTAATGGCGTTTCCAATGATTCAGCCGCTCCTACCTCAGGCGGCGGGAGGAACTGCAGCTGGGGGTACTGCAACTGGGGGTACTGCAACTGGAATTGCGGTTGCGGGCGAACAAGCTGGGGTCGGGATGAACGGCAGCTTGAAGGTGGCTATGGTCGCAAGTTCGTTGTTGACTCTGATTGCTTCAACCGTCTGGATCGGCTGGTGGGTTTCACCACCACTGGAGCCCTCAGACTCTGTTGAGGCTGAGCTCGGACAAACGGCTGAGTTGCCGATTGTTCAAGACCAGCGGGTTGCTGTGAGCGTCGATTTCACCACTGAAACCCCTGCGTCGACCGAGCGGGTGATCCGGATTGAGGACTCTTTCCAGCGAATCAAGGGCCCCATAAAGGTGGAAGCTCATCGAGTGAGGCAAAGGCTCGTCGGCGCCGCTTGGGATTCCCCGTGGCAAGCACTCAAACAGAATTATTGGGGCCCTCTTGAGGTTGAGGATGGGTTCATCAAGCTTCCATCCAAGGTCCATGGAGATCGTTGGATCTTGGAGTTGACCGCGTCCGGCATCGCCACGCAACGGATTGAAGTTGATGGCGAAGTCAATTTGGACCAACAGTGGACTCCAGAGCCATCCCGCGCCGAAAAAATTCAGGTCGTCGGGATCGATGGAGTCGGTCTGCCCGACGCCTGGGTATTCCTTGGCGCTCGCAGCGGAGATTTACATTTCCCGGTGCAATGGGCCAAAACGGATGCCAATGGTTGGGTTCAGTTCGACCACTTGCCCTCAACCCAGTTGCGTTGCGTGGCTTTCCATCCCGATGGGGGCCATACCATGATGACCGAAAATGAAATTCGGCGAAAAAGCAAGAATGATGGTCATGCTCATGCAGTTTTAATGCTCAACCACAAATCGCAAGTGGGCCAAGGGATGGACCTTCCGCGAATTTTTGCGTCGGCCTTTCCCCACGGTTCGGGCGCAGAGGATTTTCGAAGCTTTCTGCTTTTGTTGAATAACTTCCTGATCCGCTTGGATCGGATTGCGGTAGAGGAAATTGAAAACGGTGTCCAGGAACCCAGTGCTGATTTGCCTTATCGCTTGAGCGGGCAGTTTCTCTCTCCCCAAGGGGAGCAAAACGGGGCCACCGTCTTATTGGATTTTGCGGACAGGACTCAAAAGCTGACAATGTTGGACAAGAACGGTCAGTTGTTGGTTCACGCCAAGGAGCCCTTTGCCCGCGTGGCTGTCCTAGCAGATTCAAGCTTCTTCCGTTTAGATCAAGTTTTGCCACTTGCTGAAGATGCTTTCCATTATGAATTAGGCCTTCAGTCGCTTCAGCCTTATGTCACTGCCGACGTCAAAGTCGTGACGGATGGACAGATCGGGCAATTGCGCGGCGGGTTGGGCAAGCTGTATCTCGCGAAAAACAGGATCGGGGGCATACCTGTTCCGGACGCAGATTGGGAGGATGCTCTGCGCCAAAGCTCTCAATGGCTAATGCCCAAGCGCATTGCTCCTGACACGCTTCGATTCTTTGCCCCGGGAGGCGATCTTTTGGACAGTGCTTGGCTGCAGATCGATCGAGGTCTTCCCCACTACACAGAGCTCCAGCCAGGGGGAGTGACGCAATACTCGCTGAAAGAGCGGACCCATCTGGTGGTCATTGCCACTGCTCCAATTGGCGAGCCCGGCGACGAATTTTTCTTAGTCAGGAACTTTTCGCATGAGACCTACAAAGGTGTGCGAGCAGATGGCAGTCCCAAGCGGATCTGGGCTCGTCTGCAAGATGATTCCAGGACCTTAGAATATTTTGACGTTCCGCCAGGGGTCTATTCCATCGATACCAAGCCAGTGTCCAAGGAGCTGTTCACTTGGCATTCCTTTCTCGTCAGCAGTCCAGAACAAGTGGAAGAATTGCCCGTTTTGAGGCGCGGCCAAATCGAGGTGCAGGTGGGGAAGGAGTGGCATGGGGCAGCGTGGATGCGGATCCTTTGCAAGCGCAAGCTGTCAGCCAACTCGCCGCAGTGTACTGGCCGTTTGGCCTTTGATTGGCAAGGCCAGCTCAATCATCCACTGCTGGAAGGCGAATATGAACTATTGGTGCAACTGGGTAGTTTGCCGCCGATTTCCATGGATATTCACGTCGTTCCAGACCAGAAATTATCCATTGAGATTGATCCTGAAATCGGAAATTACCCGGTCCGCCTGGCAAGCGATGGAAGTCGAAAAATCCGCCGTGTAGTCGTGCAATACCGTGGCGTTCCAAAAGATAAAGGGCTCCGCCAACGGATCTCCGGGCCACTCCCAAGTGGCGGCATAATCGCTTCGAATCACAAAGTCAGTAAGCCGGAATATCTTGGCCTAGTCGTATCCGTTGACCCCAACGCAAGCTTTGACTTGGGGCTGCGTCCCGAGGAGACGGTCCAAATCATGGCAATTGATGAGGATGAGATCTGGAGTCAGCCGATTGCAGTCACACCCAACCAGTTTCAGCCCGAACAAGAGTTGATTCTCTATCCTCAATGGGGGCATTCACTGGTGTTGAACCATCCTAATCATTGGGGTCCGTGGTCTAGAATTCGTGCCTCGGGGGACGCCATTTTAGATCAATATTTAAAGAAGTCTGCGACGCAAACGGTTTTGAATTTGGAGGAATTCGGCGACATCCAACTCAAGCTTACCTATTTCGACGCTAGCGGGAGCGCCGTCGAGCAAATGGTTCCGGTGTATGTTGATGGCGGCAACACCACGCCTCATCACGTCGAAGTCTCGGTGCCGGAAAGGGCTGAATAGCCCATATTTTTGAGCAGGCGATCAGGCAGTAAATCGCTAGCGTAAGCGAAGTCCGTTGCGGAATTAGTCATCCAACCCGCGGCCAATTCGCCCACTGCCGCGCCGCAGGTAATGCCGTGACCACCCAGTCCGGCAACCCAGTGCAATCCATGGACTCGCGGATCAGGGCCGACGACAAAGAGCGGATCCGGTGCAAAGGTGCGCATGCCCGCCCAATAGTGAGCGGCACCGAGTTGCTCGAAGCCCGGTAGCCAGCGCTCGGCTTTGGCGGCGATTTCTTCGATCACTTCTTGCTGGGCAAGTTCGCCATTGTCGGCGTCGACGGGTTGAGTATCGCAAGCCGACATCAGCAGGCCGCCGCTTTCGGGGCGGAAGTAAAACTCGTCTCCCCCGAGCCAAACAACCGGCGCTTTGGGGTTCAGCTCGGGGATGCGCGCGGTCACCAGAATGTGGCGGCGAATCGGTTGCAACTTCATTGGCAAGCCAGCGGCGTTGGCCAGGTCAGCCGCCCATCCACCGCCCGCCAGCACGACTTGACTGGCGGCTAAGGTGCCGTCGTCGGTGGCGACGCCGGTGATGCGGCCATTTTCAACCATCAACTTGCGCGCTTCGGTGCACAGCCGCACTTGCACGCCATGGGCTCGTGCTCCGCGCAAGAAACCGCTGACGATGGCATCGACGTCAAACACGCCTTCGTCCGGAAAGCTATGGTTGTAGTCGACGCGGCGTGCCAGCTGGGGGTAATGCTGGTACAGCTCGTCGGCGTTGGTGTCGTGGCCATCTTCGGCGCAGCGCGGGTTATTCAGCCACTGACTGAGCTGTTGGCAGGTGCCCGGCTCGGTGTCGTCGGTTGCCGCCAGGTAAAGGCCGACGGCTTCGATTAGCGGTGTTTCGCTGAATCCGGGCGGCGGCGCCTGGTAAAAGGCCTTGGACCGCCTTCCTAGGTCATGGAGCTGCGCCTCGGGAATCGCGGTGCGCAAAATGGCTGCGTTTCGCCCGGTGGAATGGACTCCAGGGCCTTTTTCGCGGTCCAGTAATACCACGTCTTTCACGCCGCGCTGGGCAAGAAAGTAAGCCGTGGAAGCTCCGGCAATGCCGGCCCCAATGATTACCACACTCTGGCTGCTCATGGATGGCGAGGAGTTTAACCTATGGAGCAATGAATCAAGCCCACCAACCGGACCCTTTCGCCGATCGGCCTCGATTTCGAACTTTGATAACGCCGCTTCTTGCGCTTTCAACCCTAGGGGTGGTGGCATTGATTCTGCCTTCCTGTCATGCCCCTGACGGCGGGCACAACCCGGGTGTTTTTGGCTTGGGCAGTGCGTCGAATCAATCCGGAGTCGCCGATGAACCGATCGCGGAGGGGGCCAGCGAGTTGGCGGAGCCGATCGAAGAACCCGAAGAACCCGAAGAGCAGGCGGAGCCCATGCCACCGGGGCAAGAGCCGGAAGATGACTTCGACCTGTTCGAAGACGAATTTGAAAACCAAGGCAACGGGGGCGAGCCCTTTGACCAGGCCACCTTGGACCAGCGAGTGGCATGGATTCTGCCCAAGGTCGAAGAAATTCGCGGCATGAAGTTTCAACACTCGGTTCCAGCTGGCTTGCAGTCCGCTGACGAGTTCATCGAGTTCGCGATGGCCGAGTTTGAGCACGAGTACGGATTTGAGCAGTTTGCCGCCACTGGCGAAGCCTACCGGCTGTTGGGTTTGATCGAGCCGGACATGGACTTGTTGCAAACCACCATGGACCTGCTCAAATCGCAAGTCGGCGGTTATTACGACTCGCGTACCAAATCGTTCTACATGATCGACAGCTTCAACCAGGGCGCGATGGCTGACATCATCTTGGCACATGAACTGACTCACGCCCTCGACGACCAAGTTTACGACTTGCAGGAAATGATGGGTGTGGCCAAAGACAACGCCGACTACGAATTCGCGGTGCGCACCGTCGCCGAAGGCAGCGGAACTTCGTTGATGAACCTGTTCGCCATTCAAGGCTTGGTTGGCGGTTGGTTGGAAATGGATGCCGACGCCATGGCTGGCATGATGGGTCAGCAAGCCGAGTCGATTCGCGAGGCACCTGCATTTTTGATCATTTCCCTTTCCCTGCCTTACCTCGAAGGGAACAAGCTGTTGACCCGCGAAAAGGACATGATTTTGGCGACCATGGCGGTGCCCAAAAACGAGGACATCGACTATGCCTTTGCTAACCCACCGCGCTCCAGCGAGCAGGTTCTGCACATGGAGAAGTATTGGGATGAAGATCAGCGCGACGAGCCAACTCTGTTGGAGTTGCCGGATCGATCGGATCTCCTCGGCGATGGCTGGAAGTTGGATGACCACAACGTGCT
>CAZMDZ010000244.1:0-6285 GCA_964565175.1 uncultured Planctomycetales bacterium | reverse complement strand
CACCCGGCAGGTAAAGCTGCTTAAATAAAGTGTCCACTGAATGGGGTAAGCTCACTTCTACTTCTTTGCCTTAGCCTGAATCTTCGCCCACGAATCGCGCAGGGCGACGACGCGGTTAAAGACTAAGGCGTCTGGCCTGGAGTCGTAGTCCAAGGCGAAGAAGCCGGAGCGTTCGAATTGAAGGCGGTCTTCGGGGGTAACTTCGGCGAGGGAGGGTTCGACCTTGCCGTTGACGATTTCTAGGGACTTGGGGTTTAGGTTGTCCATGAAGTCGTCGCCGGTGTTGGGGTCCGGCTCTTGGAAGAGATGGTCGTACAAGCGGACTTCGGCGTCTAGCGCGTGGTTGGCGCTGACCCAGTGGATGATGCCTTTGACTTTGCGACCGCCACCGCCTTTTGACTCGGGGTCGTAGGTGCAGCGTAGTTCGACTACGTTGCCGTCGTCATCTTTGATCACTTCTTCGCAAATGATGTTGTAGGCGTAACGCAAGCGCACTTCTTTGCCTGGAGCCAAACGGAAGTACTTCTTCGGCGGCTCTTCCATGAAGTCGGATTGTTCGATGTAAACCACCGGGCCGAATGGGACCTGGCGAGTTCCCATATCGGGGTTGCCAGGATGGTTGGGCGCTTCGACGGTTTCGGCTTCCGCCAGTTCCGGGTAGTTAGTGATCACTACCTTCAACGGACGCAGCACGGCTAAACGTCGCGGCGCACTGGCGTTCATGTGGTCGCGCACGATTCCATCCAAGAGAGCTACGTCGGTGACGCCTTCATACTTGGTGACGCCGACCTTTTTGCAGAACTCAACGATTGCTTCCGGCGGAGTTCCACGGCGACGCAAACCACTCAACGTCGGCATGCGTGGGTCGTCCCAACCGCTGACGTGATTCTCTTCAACCAAACGCAACAGCTTGCGCTTGGAGGTAATGGTGTAGCTGACGTTCAAGCGCGAGAACTCAATCTGTCGCGGCTTCGACGGCAGTTCGATGTGATCCACCAACCAGTCGTACAACGGACGATGGTTTTCAAACTCCAAGGTGCACAACGAGTGAGTGATGCACTCCAAAGCATCCGACTGACCATGAGCGAAGTCATACATCGGATAAATGCACCATGGATCCCCGGTCCGCGGGTGATGCTGACGAACATTGCGGTAAATCACCGGGTCGCGCAGGTTCATGTTCGGCGACGACATGTCAATCCGCGACCGCAGCACCATCGAGCCATCTTCAAACTCCCCCGCCCGCATCCGCCGGAACAAATCCAACGATTCAGCTGCCGGGCGATCCCGGTGCGGGGAATTGGTACCCGGAGTCCTCAGGTTGCCGCGCTGCTCGCGGATCAAACTCGGGTCTTGCTCGTCGATATAAGCATCGCCGTTCTGAATCAACTGCTCTGCCATCAAATACAGCTGCTCAAAATAATCCGACGCGTGGTGCAGCCGGTCGCCCCAATCAAAGCCCAACCACTTCACATCCGCCTTGATCGCGCGAATGTACTCCTCTTCCTCCTTGGCCGGGTTGGTGTCATCAAAACGCAGGTTGCAGGTACCACCAGTCTCCTCGGCGATGCCGAAGTTGATGCAGATCGACTTGGCGTGGCCTATATGCAAGTACCCATTCGGTTCCGGCGGGAATCGAGTGGCGATGGCGTCGTGCTTGCCGGACTCCAGGTCGTCGGCGATGATCTGCCGGATGAAGTCTTTCGGGGCTTCGGTTTCGCTCATGATCCGGGGATTATCCCTGCTCCTACCCCTTCCGTCGAGTTAGAGATTGGGCAAGTTGACGGCCTCCTTGGGCGGACCATCCCAGCCCTTTGCGCCGACGGCGGACGGCTAGAATGACGACCGCCACCTAGCAATACCATCGACATGTCCGAACCAGACTTCCAATACCAGTCCATGTTCCCCGTCGGCCCGGCCGACACGCCGTGGCGCAAACTCAGCTCCGAGCACGTCGAAGTCGTCGATTTCGACGGCCAGCAGATGCTCAAAGTCGCCCCCGAAGCGCTGACCCTGCTCGCCAAAGAGGCGCTGCACGATGTTTCTCACAAATTGCGCCCTGGCCACTTGGCCCAGCTGCGCAAAATTCTCGACGACCCGGAAGCCTCGCCGAACGATCGTTTTGTCGCGCTGGATCTGCTGAAAAACGCCCAAATCTCGGTCAACGGCGTGCTGCCTATGTGCCAAGACACTGGCACCGCCATCATCATGGGCAAGAAGGGTCAGCAAGTGTGGACTGGTGGCGGCGACGAGGAAGCACTGTCGCGCGGTGTTTTCCGCACCTACGCCGACGACAACCTGCGCTTCAGCCAGCTGGCGCCGCGCAGCATGTGCGAGGAAACCAATACCAAGACCAACCTGCCAGCGCAGATTGATTTGTATGCCACCGCCGGCATGAGCTACGACTTCTTGTTCATGGCTAAGGGCGGCGGCTCCGCTAACAAGACCTTTCTGGTGCAAAGCACGCCGTCGATGCTGCGCGAGGATCTGCTGCTGGAAACACTGCGCGAAAACATTGCCAAGCTAGGCACCGCAGCATGCCCGCCCTATCACCTAGCGGTGGTCATCGGCGCCACTTCAGCCGAGGTCAACTTGAAGACCGTCAAGCTGGCCAGCGCGCGCTACCTCGATGAACTGCCCACCAGCGGCAACGAGCACGGCCACGCCTTCCGCGACGTGGAGTTCGAGAAGAAGGTCCATCAACTCACTCGCGACGTCGGCTTGGGCGCTCAATTTGGTGGCAAATATTTCTGCCACGATGTGCGGGTGATTCGTTTGCCACGCCACGGCGCCTCGCTGCCGATCGGCATCGGCGTGTCGTGCAGCGCCGACCGCCAAATCAAAGGAAAGATCACCGCCGAAGGTGTCTTCGTCGAGCAGCTGGAGGACAACGTCGACCAGTACCTCCCCACCACTGAAAGCAGCGAGCTGGGCGGCGAAGTGGTCAAGATTGACCTGAACCAGCCGATGAAGGACATCCTGACCGAGCTGAGCAAGCACCCGGTGCGCACACGCGTGTCCTTGACCGGCACCATGATCGTGGCCCGCGATCTCGCCCACGCCAAGTTGCGGGAAAGGCTGCAAAAAGAGGGCGAACTGCCGGAATACATGCGCGAATATCCGGTTTACTACGCCGGGCCTGCCAAAACGCCGGACGGCATGGCGTCAGGTTCGTTTGGACCGACGACAGCCGGACGCATGGACAGCTTCGTCGACACCTTCCAAGCAGCTGGTGGCTCGATGGTGATGGTCGCCAAGGGCAATCGCTCACCGCAAGTCATGCGCGCCTGCCAAAAGCACGGCGGCTTTTACCTTGGCTCCATCGGCGGCGCCGCAGCACGACTGGCGCAGGATTGCATCAAGAAGGTAGAGTGCTTGGAGTACCCGGAACTCGGCATGGAAGCGGTGTGGAAGATCGAGATTGAAGACTTCCCGGCGTTCATCATCACCGACGACAAGGGCAACGACTTCTTCCTCGGCAGCGCAAATGATTGAACGGACTGAGTCGCCACCTGCAGAGAAGTACCCCGATTGCATGCATTGCGGCCTGTGTTTGCAGGCATGCCCGACCTATCTGCAGACTGGCGACGAAAGCCTGAGCCCGCGCGGGCGGTTGTCCTTGATGAAAGCGGTCGAAGAAGGCCGCATGCCACTCGCCAACGCAACCCCGGCATTGGATTTATGTTTGGACTGCCGCGCATGCGAGCAAGCTTGCCCGTCGGGGGTGAAGTATTCGCGCATGTTGGAACCGCTGCGCGTCGAGCAACATCAACTTGAGCAAGCGGGTGAGCTACCCGCCCCGCACGCCGCCAAAGGACTGGCCGGAAAATTTCAGCGCGACGTCATCCCTGACCGGCGCAAACTACAACGCGCCCTTGCACCCGTGCGATTGGCGCAAAAACTGGGCATGATTCCGCTGCTCCGGGCGTCGGCCAGATTGATGCCGCGCGGCTTGCGCACGATGGTCGAGCAACTGCCTGAGCTGCAACCGACCCAAGCCGACTTGCCCTCAGTGCTCGCTGCCGACGGCTCGCGCGGCGGCGACTTCAACCCCGATCACCAACCAAGCAAACGCGTCGGCATGTTTTTGGGTTGTGCTAGTGAAGCCATGCTGCCCGCCCTCAATCGAGCAACGGTGCGAGTGCTGCAAGCTTTTGGCTGTGAGGTTCACACTCCAGATGGCCAAGTTTGCTGCGGCGCACTTCCTTATCACGCTGGCCGCACGACTGAGACGGTGGATCAAATGGCGACGAATGCGATCACCTTTGGGTCGTTGCCGCGCTTGGATGCCATCATTTTGAACGCCGCTGGTTGTGGCGCAACAATGAAAGAAGCTGGCGTCCTTGGTCGTGAACTGGCGGCTGATAGACCAAAACTCCATCAAACGCTCGACGCCATGGCCGCCCTCACCCGCGACGTGCATGAGTTTTTGATGGAATTACCAGCGCCCAACTTTAAGCCGCTGGCGATCAAGGTTGCTTACGACGACGCCTGCCATTTGAAGCACGCTCAGGGCATTAGCGACCCGCCGCGCCAGTTGTTGCAACTCTTCCCACAGTTGCAATTGTTGCCCTTGCCCGAAAGTGAGTTGTGCTGCGGCGCTGCTGGCAGTTATGCCTTGAATCAGCCGCAAATGTCCAAACAGCTGGGGCAGCGCAAGGCCGAAAACATCCTGGCCTCGGGCGCCGACGTGGTGCTGTCGGCGAATATCGGCTGTATCATTCAAATTCAAAAGTCCTTACGCGAAGTTGCTGGGAGGAAACACGGAATTCGTGTTCTGCATCCCATCGAAATCCTGGATCAAGCCCTTCCTAGCATGAATTAGGTTGTAAATTGGGGGGTTGCAAGAATCTCATGCACACTACCCCTACGTCGTATTTTTCAACAGCGGTTTCGCGGTCCCAAGATCCTCAGCAGGCGGCCACAGATATCCTCCAGCAACTTCACCCTCTCGAGGATGAATTAGAAGATAGCTTGATTTTGTTTTTCAGTGGAGCGGACTTTGCGCTCGATCAGTTATGCGATACCTTGCGCGAGAAGCTGCCGAACGCTGTCCTTGCTGGAGCAACGACTTGTGGGGAAATCGCCGAAGGCAAGTACCTCAATCGAAGCACCGTCGCCCTAGCACTGGCCGAACCCACTCGCGCCGCCGCTCGTCTAGTCCCAGATTTAGGCGCCTTTCGTTTTGACGACGGCCCGACCTTGCTGCAAAACTTGGCCACCGACCTCGGCTTGGATTTGCATCATTTGCAGCGCAATCAAGATCGCTATTTGCTTTTAACCCTCACCGACGGCTTAACGGCAAAAGAGGAATTGCTAATGGCATCACTCTTGACGTCGGTCCCAGAAATGAAATTGGTCGGCGGCGGCGCCGGGGATAGCTTCCGCTTCGAAGTGACTCGGGTTTCGGTCGGCAGTCAAGTCGCTCGCCATGCTGCGGCGGTGATCTTGCTGGAACCCAACGTGCCGTTCCACACCTTCCACCTTCATCATTTCCACCCCACTGGCCAAAGCTTTGTCGTCACCGAAGCCGATCCCGACCGGCGCTATATCCACCGCATCGACGGCTACCCCGCTACGCAGTTCCTTGCCGACTTACTCGGCCGCGACCTTTAAGCTACCCCTCAACAACGAGCGCATGGCTGATGCCTCGATTGCATCGGTACCTGGATTTTCAGGCCGCCAGGTTTTGCTGCGCGACATCACCAAGCAGCAAGTGATCGAAGCGCAACTCCAGCACTCGCAGCGCATGGAAGCAATCGGCCAGCTTGCTGGTGGCGTCGCCCATGACATCAACAACATGCTTTGCGGCGTGATTGGCTTCAGTGAGTTGCTGCGGGACCGCTTGCACGATTCCAAAGCACTGAGCTACAACAACCAAATCCTGCGGTCTTGTGAAAACGCCAATGAGTTGGTCAATCGGCTACTCGCGTTTGCCCGCCGCGGTCCGCTGCAAACTGGCTCGGTCGATCTCAAAGAGGTGGTCAATAGCGTGACCAGCATTATTGAGCGGACTTTTGACCGCCGGATTCACGTCGAAACCGAAATGCCAGGCAAGCCGGTGGTGGTTTTGGGCGATGCCGCTCAACTCGAGAGTGTGCTGCTGAACCTAGCTCTGAATGCCCGTGATGCAATGCCAAACGGCGGCAAGATTCTGATTGAGCTGCGATGTTGCTACCAACCCAAGGGCGGGTCTTCGAAGCATGGTCACGCGAACAGTCTTCAGTCAACCGTAGAACTAATTCTGACGGATGAAGGTCCCGGTATTCCTGAGGAATACCGGGA
>CAZMDZ010000243.1:0-6305 GCA_964565175.1 uncultured Planctomycetales bacterium | reverse complement strand
TTTTCTTCCGGCAGCGGGTCGCGATTGCCACGAGGCCGACATTTGAGGATGTTGGCGATGAAAACCTCGGACCGGCGTAAGCCCATGCCGGACTCAATGATTTTGGTCAGCAGCTGACCAGCCGGGCCGACGAATGGCAGTCCTTGCAAGTCCTCCTCAGCGCCTGGGGCCTCGCCAATGAAAACGACGCGGGCGGATGGCGAGCCGTCGCCTGGTACGACTTTGGTGCGGCTGTGGCAAAGTTCGCATGCTTGGCAAGCGGCAATCTCGGCGCCAATTTTTTCCAGCGGCTCGCCAACCTCTGCGACTGCTTGGATTGGGATTGGCGCGAGGTGTTCCACCCCAAGTTGACCCAACTCTTCCAGCAAGTGCTCACGCGCGGAGGCGAGCAGTGCAGGGTCGACGGGGGGCGGGGTCATGGTGCTATTGTTCCGTGGAGGGGGTTGCGGCTCAAGGGGGTGTGGGTTTATGCAGGGATTGCGTTTTCTGCCTCGGAACCTTATGATCTCCAGGCTCAAGACCGGTATGGCACGCCGAAAAAGGGAACTTCTAGACATTTTGAGGGACCGTCCCACTGATGGGGAGGCCCCGGTAAAAAAAACGTCTACCCGCCAAGCCGCGTCCGCTCCCTCTCAATCAGAAACTTCCAAAACTAGCACTCCGGCATCGGAGCGTTCCAGCCAGCGACTTTCGTCGATGAGCGGGGCGCCGAAGTCCGGCGGCCGCAATTGGTCCTCGTTGATCGGAATCGGCGTTGCCCTGGCCGTAGTGGTGCTGCTTGGTCTGAAGTTTTGGCCTCTCGGTCCTGCCGAGGCTTCCAATGACGATGGCGATGAATCTTCAACCGCCTTGGAGTCAAATGAGCCTTTTGCAGTTCTGGTCGCCCAATACGCCCACGATCCGGCGAACAAGACCCTTGCCGTTGCCTGTGGTCTCGAGCTTCGGGCTCAGTTTCCGGATCTCCAGGCCAGCGTTTATCTGACGCAGTATCCGACCGAGGAACCAGAGATCTACGAGTTGTGGATCGGTGAATCGGAAAGCCAGAACGAGCTTACGGATCTGCTGAGACAAGTGCAGGAAGCCACGATTGAAACCCTTCCGCAAAATCCAAGGCCTTTTGCCTCTGCCTACATCGAGCAGCGGCGGCCCATCGCTTCGAACTGAACCATGTCCATCCACAAGTCGCTGAACCTCGGTAGCAACCTCAACTCGAGTCGCTCCGTCTTCACCCGCCGCGAGCGCCTAGAGAAGCTCGCAGAGAGCGGCGATTTTCAGGAAGGCGATTCCGTCTACGGCCTGCGCAAAGTGCGCACTCAATTCAAGACCTTGACTAAGAAGCAGATGAAGGCAATGGCCGCTGCTGAAAAGGAAAAGGCTGATTCCGAAGCTGCCTCCGCTGCTGGTGCAGAGGAAGAAGAGCTCTAAGCTTGACGGACCATCGGGTTGTCTATCTTGACGAGCTATTCCTGAGCATTCAGGGAGAAGCGGGTCAGGTCGGCAAGCCGCACTTGTTTTTACGTCTAGCGGGATGCCCGCTGCGGTGCAGCTACTGCGACACGCCGCGTTCGTGGAAACGATCCTCCACCGTCGACGTTCACCAAGCCGACGGCGCTCAGCAGCTGGCCAATCCGTGGTCGGCTGAGCAGTTAGAGCAGCAATTGCACGAGCTTGCATCGGCCTATGGCTTAGATGCACAGAATCTTGTGCTGTCGGTCACTGGTGGCGAACCCTTGGTACAAGCCGAGTTTCTTGCCTCTTGGCTGCCGCAATGGCGAGGTCCAGTGTTACTTGAAACTTCCGGCATCTTGACCAACAAGTTGGCGGAATTGCTGCCCGAGCTTGATTACGTTTCGTTGGATTGGAAAGACGAAGCCGATTTGCTGGTCGGTGCCAACTTGCTTGCTGCTGAGCAAAGCCTAAGCCTGGTGGCGGCAGAAGCAGAACGGCGAAAACTCAGCTCTTTGTCAGCGAACCCGAGCTTTCAGTATTGGCTGAAGTTCGTGGTGCATGAAAATACTTCCTCGGCGTGGCTGCAAAAACAACTGCAGCGCATCGCCGAACTGGCACCGGATAGCGCAGTCTTTTTGCAGCCGGTGACCGCCGGGGCAACCGACGTGCAAGCGCCGTCGGCGAAAGCCTTACTTACAGAACTCATCCAAGGGCATTCGTTGCCGCTGGACTTGCGAGTTCTTCCTCAAATCCACCCATTCTTGGGTGCGCTCTGATGTCTCACTCTTCTGAAAATCAACGCCCGATGGTGGCCATTGTTGGTCGCCCAAACGTCGGCAAGTCCTCCTTGTTTAACCGCATTGTGGGGCAGCGAACCGCGATTGTGGAACCCACTGCCGGTGTCACCCGCGACCGCTTGGTGCGTCCAGTCCGGCTGGATGATTACGACCTAGGTTTCGACCTGATGGATACCGGCGGCATCGGCATTGTCGATGACACCAATCTCGCCGACTCGATTGAGTATCAGGTGTTGACCGGATTGCATTCCGCACAAGTCGTGTTGTTTTTGGTCGATGCCCGGGAAGGCTGCACCCTGCTTGATGAGCAAGTGGCGCGTTTGTTGCGCAAGGGCGGGCACAAGATTCTGTTGTTTGCCAATAAGGCCGAGGGCAGCGCCGCGTCGCTCAACATGGCCGAGTTCGAAAACTTGCAGCTAGGGGAAGTGCGTGCTTTGTCGGCGCAGGAAGGGCGCGGCATGGACGACCTTTACGAAGCCTTGGCTGAGCTGCTGCCGCCGGTCGACGTTGAGCCTGATCGTGAACAGCGATTGCGCTTTGCGGTTCTTGGCCGCCGTAATACGGGTAAGTCGTCCTTTATTAACGCGCTACTGGGCGAACAGCGTGTCATCGTCAGTGAAATTGCTGGTACCACCCGCGATGCCGTCGAGGTAGATTTTGAATGGCAAGGCAAGCCGCTGACCATGGTCGATACGGCGGGCATCCACCGCCGTGGCAAACTGTCCAATGCGATTGAGTTCTTTTCGCTGACCCGCAGCGATCAAGCGATTCGAAGTGCCGATATCGCTTTTTTGTTCTTAGACCTCACCGAAACTACGGCTAGGTTGGATCAAGAGCTCGGACGGACGATCATGGACCGTTACAAGCCGGTGGTGATCGTCGGGACGAAATCAGATTTGGTGCCCGATCTGGATATTCAAACCTTCCGCGATCGGGTGGAGCACCGCTTTCCACACTTGCGCGGCGCCCCAATCGTGATGATTTCCAACGTCAAGGGCAAGGGCCTGGATCGCGTCATGCGTGCTGCCTTCCAGCTTCATGCCGAGGCTGGCAAGCGGGTTGGTACCGGCGAGTTGAACCGTTGTGTGCAGCGGACTTTTGATCACTTGCGCTTTCGCGGGCGGAGTGAAAAGCCGCGCGCCTATTACGCCACCCAACTGAAAACCCACCCGCCCAGCTTTTTGCTCTTTGTGAATCGAACCCGGTTGTTCGAAAAAGAAGTGATGCGGGCGATCTCTCGCGAGATGCGAAAAAACCTGGGTTTCCGTCACGTGCCGATTCGGCTAGTGCTGCGGGAGCGCAAGCGCAGTCCCAATAAGAAGGGTTGATAGAATAAGCCGATGCTGCGCCGTGGATTTCTCTGGCTCGTTGCCATGCTCTTGATGACCAGTTTGACTGGCTCATGCAGTCTTTTTTCCGTCGAAGAAGAGGAATTGTGGGTGCATGAAATCGTCGACGATGCGCCTCCGATTCGCGATTTGCTGTCCGAGGCCGAATGGGCGCTGCTCGACGCCGAGTTTCCGCCGGGAGACCGCGATGAGGCTGGTGCTCGTGTCACCTCTGGGTGGCTGAAAATCTTGCACCCGTTTTCGTCCAAAGGCCGGCGCTACCAAGGCATGATCGAGATCGAGTCGATGGATACCGTCGGTGTTTATCGCGTCAGTGCCCGCGTGCGGGTGCAGGCGAATCGCGAGGTGCATAAGCCGTTGGATGACGATCACGCCGAATGGGAATCCATCGGCGACGACACCCTGCGTGCACGGACTTTGCTCCAGCACTTCCTCGGTCGGGTTAAGGTGCCCGGGCCATCCGACGATTTTTATCGCCGCAAGCCGTGGCGTCAGGGTTCGGGGCAATAGTCATGGCTGATTGGAAGTTTCACCGTCGACAGGGGCTGTGCGTGAGTTGCGGCGCCGAATTCACTGTGGGGGAGACCGTGTTCTCTCTGCTGCAGATCGAAGCCGAAGAATTGCAGCGCGGAGATTTGTGCAGCGGTTGCTTTGACCGCCGCAACGAAGCTCAGGATTTGGTTTGGTGGCGGACCCAGCACGCCGAGGCCAAGGGCGGCATCAAACTCGACTTTGACGCCATCCTGGTTCTGATGAAAACACTGGGTGAAAAAGAAGGCGATGCGCCTTTGGATTTGCGCTTCCTTTTGGGTTTGCTGTTGGTGCGCCATCGCAAGTTAAAGCTGGTTGGGGTTCGCAGTCGTGGCCAAAACGAGTTTTTGCAATTGCGCAAGCCGCGCACGCAAACGGTATTTGAAGTGCAAACTCGCGAACTTGCAGCGGAGCGTCGACAAAAACTGACGGCGGCGTTGGGCGAGTTGATGGATCCCACAGCCGAGGGCGGTTTGGCAGACCTTTTGAAGGATCAAGAGGAAGTCGAAAGCTCCTGATTGGGGAAGCATTCGGATCTAGGCAGCGTGGACCGGGCGCGGCAACCTGAATAGCCCCCCCAGTCGAGAATTCCAGAATAATTGGCAAAAAATGGCCGATTTGATCGGAATTTGATTGCGCACTTTCGGTGGGGCGTCAGAATAGGGATGTGGGGGAAAATGGCGGATCGTGGTGGATCAGTCACTCCCAAGAAAGTCTCCATGCACCTGTTTACCGGCGAATTCGAACACAAAGTCGACCAGAAAGGTCGGGTGTTCGTCCCCAAGCGCTTGCTGGCAGGTATGGAGGCCGAGGAAGACGTCACCCGCGTTCGATTCGTGGTCACGCTGGGTTTGGACGGCTGCCTCTACCTGTTCACCCGCGAGGGTTTTCGCGACGACCTCGCTGGATTGAAGAAGGCCGCCTTTGGCAAGCCAGAGTTCCGCGCCGTGATGAGGGGGATCGGCGCTCTTTCGCTGGAGCAAAACTTGGATGCACAGGGCCGTCTGCTCCTCCCCGAAGGGTTGCGTAAGCGTGTGGGCATCCAAAAGCACGCGGTTGTGGTCGGAGCCATCGATCACATCGAAATTTGGGATGCCAGTCGCTACGAGGGCGAGGCCGCGCCAGAGGCCGAGCAAACCTATCTCAAACAGGCCGAACAATTTCTGGACGGTTCGGCAATGGACGACGGAGACAGCAGGTGATTCTTTTGTGCCGTAACTTCGACAAACCAATTCGTCCTACCGGGCCCACCACGCACCTTCCGGTGCTGTTAGACCAGGTCATCCAGGCGCTGAATCCGCAGCGCGGAGGGATTTACGTAGATGCCACGGTAGGCGGAGGGGGCCACGCCGAGGCATTGTTAAAAGCCGGTCCGGCCGATTTGCGCTTGATCGCCATCGATCGTGATGCCGACGCGTTGCATCGCAGCCGTCAGCGCCTGGCGACCTACTCGGAGCGCGTGCACTACGTGCATGCACCGTTTTCATCTCTGTTGCAGTGTGTCCCGGTTGAGCTACACGGTCGCGTCGACGGCATTTTGGCCGACTTTGGCGTGTCATCGGACCAGATCGACCAAGCAGACCGCGGCTTCTCCTTTCAACAGGACGGGCCGTTGGATATGCGGATGGACAGCCGCAAGCAGAAAACCAGTGCCGCCGTGCTCCTGGCAAACGCCAGTGAGGATCAATTAGAAGAGTGGCTACGGGACTACGGCGAGGAGCGCTTTTCGCGGCGCATCGCCCATGCCATCGTGCAGCAGCGCCGCTTCGGCCCATTGTTGCGCACCTTGCAGCTCTCCGATTTGGTTGAGCGCACTGTTCCTGGTGGCCGTCGTGGCCACCACCCGGCAACGCGCACGTTCCAAGCGCTGCGCATCGCCGTCAATCGCGAACTGGACGAGATCGACGCTTTCCTCGAGGGGGCACCGCGTATTTTGGCGCCGGGGGGGCGCCTAGCGGTGATCTCGTTCCATTCGTTGGAGGACCGGCGCGCCAAAGTGGTGCTGCGCAATGAAGTGCGTAGTGGCGAATATACCGATCTGCTGCCACGGGGGGTGGTGGCGGATCGTGCCGAACAGCGGCGCAATCCACGCGCCCGCAGCGCTCGCCTCCGCGTCATTCAGCGCAAGGGGGAAGCCCGGTGACTGGTCGCATCGCTGGTCTAGTCCTGTTGACCTTGT
>CAZMDZ010000242.1:0-6308 GCA_964565175.1 uncultured Planctomycetales bacterium | reverse complement strand
GTCTTGCTGGGCACGCAAATGGTGGCCAAGGGTTTGGACTTTCCAACGGTGACTGTGGTCGGTGTGCTCAACGCCGATACCGCTTTGCATCAACCCGACTTCCGCGCCGCCGAACGCTGCTTCAACTTGATTTCGCAGGTCAGTGGCCGCGCTGGTCGCAGCGATCGCGGCGGTACGGTCATCGTGCAGACCTTCATGCCGGATCACCCCGCCATTCGCCACGCCTCTAAGCACGACTTCCGCAGTTTTGCCGCCGAAGAATTAGAGGAGCGAAAGCTCTTTGGCTATCCGCCTTATAGCCATTCCTTACGAGTAACCTTCGAAGCCGCCGACGCCCGCAAAGTCGAAGACATGGCGCAAAAAGGCGCAGCGATGATTCGTGAATCATCAGCAACCCACTGCCAATTACTCGGTCCCGCCGCACCACCCATCGAACGCGTGCGTGGCCGCTACCGTCGGCAAATCATGATCAAGGCGCCGACCAAAAAAGCACTCGAACCAATGCGCCCAGCCTTGCTGGAACTCTGCCAAAAGCCGGGCATTGTGGTTGATCGTTTGTAAATCTGCCGATTCGGTACCGTGAATGGCAGCTAGAGGATTCAATGCAGGGTGGATGGGCTATTCACTCTCAGCTTCTTCGGATTCACCTTCTTCTTCATATTCTTCTTCGAAGTTTTTACGCAGGTCGACGCTGGTGCCGCCGTTCAGAACGGCGAGTTCGTTCAAGAAGTCGCCGTCGACATCCCCAGCAACAATGGTATGAATGCGAATGCGGCGGCTGCGGTTGAGTTCAACAACACGGTCGATGATCGCTGATTTCAAAGTTGTGCCCACTGTTGGGTCGCCGTCGGTCATCAGGTAGATCTGCTGAACTTCATTTTCTTGGAAAGCGAGTTCCAAAGAAGAGGCAAGGTTGGTCCCGCCCCACGGCTTGCGCTTACTCACATACTTGACCGCTTCTGCTTTACTCTCGTCGTCGGCGCGCACCAACTTATCCTTCCACTTGGTCGCACCATTGTTGAAGGTCACGATGTTGAAGTAGTGCTCGCCATGCAAGCGGTCAATCGTTGCCATCAACTCTTTGGTGAAGTAGTCATGGAACAATTGCGCGTCGGGCGTGTAGTTGAAACCCATTGAACCACTGAGGTCCAGGATGAAGATGACGCCACCCGGACGCACCGCAATGCCGTGGTATTCCACCGAGCCATAACCGGCTTCATGAACGGATCGTTTTGCTTCCAGCTCGACCAGCATTTGTGCAGCTTCTTCCGGGGTCGGCAGCTGGAAGTCGTCGGGTTGATCATTCAGCCATTTACTCCAAGCTTGCGCCGTCGGTCCAAAGTCTTGCCCGGTCAAATTGCGCAAGTAGTTGTAAGTTTCTTCTTTCACCAAACCGCGCGCACGCTGCATGTGATCGGCCAGCAACCGCGTCGCAGCCATATTGCGCATACCAGCCAGAGCCTCAACGGCGACGTCGCGCACTGCCCAGGCATCGTCTTCCAAGCGCTTGCCCAAGGCCGGGATGGCTACTTCTTGCGGCAGCGGTTTCAGCGCCATCGTTGCCGAAAGACGGACGACTGGATCTGGGTCTGCGCTCATATCGGCAACTTTCTGCGCATGTGCAACCGGAACGGAAGAGAAGGTACTCAGGGCGCGCACCGCATCACTGCGGATCAACAATTCGTCGTGATCCAACAGCTCAATAATCATCGGCAACGAAGACTCATGCGCGGTGGCTTCAATACCTCGCAACGCCAAGATGCGAATGCCAGCGTCTTTGTCATGCAACAACTTGCCGAAAGCCTCGCCAGCGACCGCCGGTTGGCTTTTTCCTGCTTCAATCAAAGACTGCGCGATCAATGCGCGCCCCTCAATCTTGCGCGCTTTCAACATTGCTTTGCACAGCACTGCAACCTCTTCGGCGTCGTCGGCCAGTCGCATGCCGCGGCGTAAGCCAGCACGCAATTCGGGGCCGCGCGCATCCAGCGACAGCTCAGCCATCTGTTGGAAGGCCGCGGTGCCGCCATAAGTGCCACAAGCAATCGCTGCTCCAGCGCGCACTTGAAGGTTGGCATCTTTCAACGCTTTCATCGCCGTCTTGCGTCCCTTCTCCAAGCCGAGTTCAGCGACCTTGCGTAAAGCATTGCCTCGTACGAACGGGTTCTTATCTTTGATCGCCTTGAGCAGCAGCTTTTCCTCGTCTTCGCCGTTCTCCAAACTGCGAATCAAAACTGCTTTGACCGGCGCGTCTTTGAGCTTGGAAAACTTTTTGATCAGCCACTGCTGTCCGCTGGTCGTCTTGATCATCACCTGTGCGGCCGAAATCCGGTCCGGCTGGTGCTTGCTCTTGGTGATCAACTTTGCCAAGACCTCATCCCGGTTGTCGCTCTTGCAACTACCCAGCGCCATGATCGCCGAATGCCGCAGCTGCCCCTCCAAGTCTTCAACCATCTCGGCTAGGGCAACAGCACCTTCCGGATCATTCAGAGCAGCCAAGTTCATCAGCGCTCGGCCGATGTCGTAGTCCTCGGCTTTGGCCTCGCGCAGTTCTTCAATCGCGGCGACGGCATCCTCGACGGTTGCTGGCTTGGCTGCTTCTTGCGGCCAAGCGATCGGTGCAGCGGGAGTCGCCACCAAAAATTGCGGTGGGGCGGCGGGGGAGCAGAGAGTTAGAAGGAGGAGGAGGGTGAGCATCGGGTTGGAACAACGAGGCAACAGTTACAGGATAGCCATTGAACCGACTTCAGTTTGCTCGTCTTCTCAGCCACTTTGCTCTGAACTTGAGAGAAAGCGCCGAAATTTTTGGCGTCGCAAGTCGTTTAATGAAAATGATTTATCGTCATTGACTGGGAAACCTCCGAAAAGCTGCCAAAAACCGCGAGGTAGACGACCGGTTGACGCAATGTGGTATTCGAGGAGACACGGTTGGGTATTCCCAGTTTCGGTTGCCTTCAAGTTGTGGACAGGACAGCGAGAAGGATTAGAAACTCGGGGATAGAAGGCGGGGCTGGGAAGCTAATATTTTTCCTAGCTTCGTTTTTTTTGTGGGCAGGGCTAATGTTGGGCAACCATGTTTGAGCCTAAGACCATCATTGAGCCGTTCCGCGTCAAAGTTGTCGAGCCACTGCCGCAACTGACTCGGGTAAAACGAGCCGAACACCTTGTTCGCGCGCAATTCAACGTTTTCACCGTGCCCGCCGATACCGTCACCATCGATTTGATGACGGACTCGGGCACCTCGGCCATGAGCCAGGAACAGTGGGCTGCAATCATGCGCGGCGACGAGTCTTATGCTGGCGCGCGCTCGTTTTATCGCTTCCGTGACAAAGTGCGCGAGCTGACCGGCATGGAGCACATCATTCCGACCCACCAGGGGCGGGCAGCGGAAAAGATCTTGTTCAGCGTGGTGGGCGGCGAGGGCAAATACATCCCGGCCAACACTCACTTCGATACCACTCGCGCCAATGTCGAATACAGCGGCGCCGTGGCCGTCGATTTGGTGATCGAAGAAGGGCTGCACCCCGAAAGCGAGCACCCGTTTAAGGGCAATATGAACACCGAAAAGCTCGACGCCTTCCTCGTCGAGCACGAGGGTGCGGTGCCGATGGTGTTGCTGACGGTGACTAATAATTCAGGCGGTGGCCAACCGGTGTCGTTGCAGAACATCCAAGACACCGCGGAAGTTTGCCACAAGCACGGGATTCCACTGCTGTTAGATTGCGCACGCTTCGCTGAAAACGCGTGGTTTATCAAAATGCGCGAGCCAGGGCAGCAGGATCGCAGTGCCAAAGACATTGCCCACGAAATGTTCCGCTTGACCGACGGCGCCTGGATGTCGGCAAAAAAAGATGCTTTCGGCAACATCGGCGGCTTTTTGGCGCTGAATGACGACGACTTGGCGATGCAGTGCCGCAACCTGCTCATTCTGACCGAAGGCTTTCCAACCTACGGTGGATTGGCTGGCCGTGACCTGGAAGCGCTGACCGTCGGCTTCGATGAGGTGCTTCACGAGGATTACCTTCACTACCGCATTCGTTCCACCGCCTATGTGTGGAAAGCGCTCGACAAACTGGGTGTGCCGCTGCTGCGCCCGGCCGGTGGACATGCTGTTTACCTTGACGCCCGCGGCTTCCTGCCGCATGTGCCGCCGCCCGAACTGCCCGGCCAGACCATCGCCGTCGCCATGTATTTAGAGGGCGGCGTGCGCGCCTGCGAAATTGGCACGGTCATGTTTGGCCACACCAAGGAAGACGGAACCCAGCAACCAGGGCCGATGGATTTGGTTCGCCTGGCGATTCCGCGTCGGGTTTACACTCAATCTCACATGGATTACGTAATCGAAGTCGTTAAATATGTTTACGACCGTCGAGACGAATACCAGGGAATGAAAATCGTCGATGAGCCGCCCGCGCTGCGCCACTTCACCTGTGGTTTTGAGCCCCGAGGCTGGAATCCACTCGGCTAAGCCGTTTGCAAAGCCGTAAAAATCGCCGGTAATACGGGCGTTTTTTGATTTTTTGATTTGTGCAAGGAGCCGATATGGCAGTGAACCCGTTATCCCCCCATGAACAAAATACGCCCTCAAACCCTCGTTTACGCCCTTTTCTTGTTGCTCATTGCCTCGTGCGGAGGCGGTGGCGGAGGTAGCGCTTCCGGAGACCAACAAGCTGGAAACCTTCCTGGCGGTGGCAATGGAGGCGGTAATGGCGGAGGAAGTGGAGGTGGAAACGACCTCCCCGATGGTGGAGATGATGGTGGAGATAAAGAGGACGAAAGTGATGACGATTCGGACGCAGTCACCCTGACCGCCGATATGTCCGGCCTGCGCCAAGAGGGCGGAAACCTGGCGCTGGATTTGGATGTCGAAGGCACTGGAATCGTCACCCTGGTGGCTACTTTGGGCCAGCATTCGGAACAGATTGAGGTGGACACCGAAGGGCTTAGCAGTCATGACTTCCGCATTCCGCGGCAAGACGATCCGCTGAAGTTGCGCGATATGACGCTGGAATCTTTTGATCCACAGGGCGCGCTGTTGGCGATGCGCGAGTTTGAAGTGGTTGAGCCTTTGGATCTGCCGAATCGCGGCTTGTTGGCGATGACCGCCAGCGATCAGACCACGCTGCAGAACCGCACCGCGAGCAAGGGTCGGGCGCGCAACGTGATGAACAACATGCTGAGCAACCTCGATGCAGAGATGGCGGATGACGTCAGCATTCCGGCTGAAAAGGGTGGTGACGCCCGCGGTTACAAATGCCCGGATCACGGCGATGGTCTGCAAATGGTTGCTGGCGATGAAAGTCGTCACCAGTGCCCGGTAGATGGCCACATCTATGGTCCTGAAAACACGGATGCCGAACATTACGCCTACATCATGGGTGCGTTCAACGCCGGCCGTCACAAGGCGTTGGCTGAAGAAGCTTGGTACGCCGGAGTGGCTTACCAATTGACGGAAGACAGCAAGTACGCGGACCGAGTCGCCGACATTTTGGTGGCCTACGCGGCTGTTTATCAGAGCTTCCCCGTTACCGACCGCCACGGCGACGCCGATGGCAAAGGTGCGGCACGCGTGTTGATCCAGTCATTGGATGAAGCGCGTTGGTTAGTTGGCATTAGCCGTGGCTTGGACCTGATTCGAGGTTCGGGTGCTTTGACGGACGCCCAAGCGGACGACGTGTTGGAGAACCTGATTCGACCATCCGCTGATTTGCTCGATGGCAAACGTGAATACTTTGGCATTCACAACATTCAATGCTGGCACAACGCCGCGGTGCTGTTGGCTTCGCTGCAACTCAGCGACTTCCAGATGGCACGGGCCACGGTTTATGGTGTAAACGGCATTGTCGACCAACTGCAAGAAGGCATTTTGGGCGACGGCATTTGGAGTGAAGGCTCATTCGGCTACCACTACTTCGCCCTCCGCGCTCTGCTGCCAGCCATGCAAAGCATGCGTCGGGCTGGCATCCTGCTCGACGACTCCCGCACCCGCAACATGTTGGTCAGCCCAGTCCAATTCGTTCAACCCGACGGCACCCTTCCACTGTTGAACGATGGTTCATTGCAATCCTTCCCAACCAACTTGCGCGAAATTTACGAGCAAGCCGCAGCCCTGTTCGACGATGCTGAAGTCGCCGCGCCGCTCGAAGTGTTCGGTCGTGGCAGCACTGTGGACAGTATTGTTTACGGTCTGAAGAGCATCAAAGAAGGTGGCTGGACCGATCCAGAGTCCACCAATAAGCCCGACAACGGTTTGGGTTCGTTGCGCGCCACCTCCACCAACGGCGATACTTACGCGCTGGTCGATTACGGTC
>CAZMDZ010000241.1:0-6399 GCA_964565175.1 uncultured Planctomycetales bacterium | reverse complement strand
GACTGACACAGGATCTGTCTGGATTATCTTTATGAATAGCGATGGAAGCCCCAAAGAATTCAATTTGATCGCGGATGGCAATGGGGGATTGCCCAATGGCATAATTGACCTTAATGACAACTTCGGTGTATCACTAGCCCGATTGGAAGACCTCAACGGTGATGGCCTTACCGATCTCGCATGCGGCGCTCATTATGACGACGACGGATTTACTAACGCTGGAGCCATGTACATCCTCTTTCTCGATTCTGATGGCATGGTCCGAGGGCACCAAAAAATTAGCGTGACGGAAGGGAACTTCTCCAATCACAACAATTACTTGGTTGAAGATGACGAATTTGGGGGAGGATCGGCCTCCGCCCTAGTCGACATGGACAATGATGGCCGATATGAGCTTTTTGTGGGAGCAGCTCAAGACGACGACGGAGGAAGCTCCTCCACTGCAGAACGAGGCGCCATCTACGTCTTAGACCTTGAGCCTTGCTCGAGTCCATATATCCAAACACCAAGTAGCGGAATTGCAGGGGAACTTAACACCCTGCTGGTGACATTCGCTGGGGCCAACAACATTGTTTGGTTTGCTTACGGGTTCGCAGCTGGATCCACTGAAGCTGTTGGATGTCCAGGGGTTTTTGTAGACATTGCGAATGCAAAAACTGTTGATATTGCCCTCACCGACCCCAACGGGATGGCTTCCGTCACCAAGTTGGTTCCGGCAAGTGCGATCGGCCTCACAGTCTTCCCTCAGGCTGTAGAGGTCGCTTATTGTCAGAAATCGCAGCTGATTCCCTTTACCTTTCATTAAAAAACCCGGCCCCCTCTACGCAAAGGGACCGGGCAGCTGGGCGTGGCAACTAGTTGTTATGCCCAGCAATAGGAAGAAGCTACAACAACATCAACCCCGGATTCTCCAGCAACTCACGCACCCGCACCATGAAGCGGGCGCCGTCGGCACCGTCAACCAGGCGGTGGTCGATGGAGATCGACAGCATCATCACCTGACGGGCGACGATGTCGTCACCGACGCAGCGCGGCATCTTGCGCATGGCGTGAATGCCCATGATGGCGACTTCGGGGAAGTTGATGATTGGAGTCGCGAACACGCCGCCGATGTTGCCGGCGTTAGACAGGGTGAAGGTAGAGTCCTTAAAGTCATCCGGCTTCAACTTGCCAGTGCGCGCGCGGCTGGCGATGTCGGCTAGGTCGGCGGACAGTTGCATCATGCCCTTGAGGTTGACGTCTTTGACCACCGGTACGACCAAGCCATTCGGCGCGACCGACACCTAGGGGTGATCGCCGGCATTGATTTTTGATTCCAATACTTCAAGCCCCTTGACCAAAGCCTGAAAGGTCGGTACTTGCCCGAAAATCATAGCCCTCATCGCACGATAATCCTCACTTAGAGCAGCTAATGATTCTTGCGGTGGAAGCAATTTCATTGACCCGGGTTTAGCGAGATCATATCGAGCCCAGGCCTGGGGATAGAATTTGGCCTTGAAGTTAACTACTTCCGCCAGCAGATCCCCGTTAGCCATCGCAAGTTTTCCGATTTCCGAATTTGCCAACCGAAATAGGTCGTAGTAATGCCGGGAATAACGAGCCGGGATGGGAGAACCCGTCCGATGAGCTTCACGGTGGAGAATCGTCACCTTCTCCCAGAAGGTCCTCTCCGCCCGAATGACTTGCACTTCGCAGGTTGAAATTTGGAGATGATCAGGAAACTCCAATGCAGCGTAGCTAGTTATTTCATGTCGAACCCTCGGCTCTCGCGACGCCAAAGGTCCAACCTCCAATTTAATTTTAGGTCGCAAGTAAACGTCCGGGAAGGAAGCTGGATAGGAAACCTGAACAGAATATGGGTCGGCGGCATCCAAGCCTACTTGGCAGGGCTTTAACACAGAGATCAATTCACCCAACAGGTACTGCTCTAAGTACTCCCCAGCTTTCGCCAGTAGCTGTTGATTAAATTGACCTTGTTTAGTTTTTGAACGTTCGATTTCCGGATCCCCCATTCCAAGAACACTCCAATTCAATACCAAGTCGATATCCTCGGAGAACCGTTCGATTAATCCAAATACCTTCGAAAGGCTAGTCCCACCCTTGAAGGTCAAAATTTCAGTCAATTGCTCCGCAGAAAATATCTTGCCAAGAGCCCAGGTCACCCAAAAGTCTTTCTCGACTACTGAGGGCGTAATACCCATTCGTGCAGCAGTTGCCTCGAAGATTTCCTCTCGAATAGAAGCTGGCTGGCGAGCGAACTCGTTCATTCTCCTACTCCCAAATGGATCGAATAATTGCGTGGATCCAGTCTGGTGCCAACCTGGTTTCGTGAATTATCTGTCGCCCGTCTCGATCCGCAAAAAACTTTTTCAAGGCGACAACATGGGCCTCGGTAATTCGTTCTTTCCCTAGCGCTTTAATTCCTTGAACCAAAAGTCCGCTCTCTCGAATTTGAAAAGTGGATTCCTTCAACGGTGCCCTTTGAAACTCCAAGCATTGGACTCCGATTTCATAGCTTCGGTTTGGCCCATCAGAAGCATAGATCCAGCGTGCGGGAACTTGGTTCGACAAGCCAAGCAAGTTGAGCGCGACGTCCCCGATGGGCTGAATTCGCCATCCGAACTTCCGCGCTAGCGCTTTAGCCACCTGATTCATCTCCGGAGTTCGAAACCCACCCAGAGCCTTACTCTTTCTGGGGTAATCGTAAACACCGCGCATGACCCTGCGGATTTGGCCGCTTCCCTCCAGCTCCGTCAAAGCTTTTTGGATGCTTTCTGCTCGAAAATCCGTGGCAAAATCCACCTTTGAAAAAGCCCAGCCCCTCCCGCGCTTTGTTATCCTCGTAAACATCTTTCTTTTAACGCTTTGCATCTATTCAATGGCTCGATTTCTTCCGAATTCGGATTATCATTTCCGGAAATTACCGCAAAACCTATTGAAAGTCAATAGAAACCAAATGAAAGCGGTCACCATCGGCACAGCATGGCATTTTTCGCATCGTAGACGCCCATGATCGCGACTTCGGGGAAGTTGATGATTGGGGTGGCGAAGACTCCGCCGATGTTGCCGGCAGTGGACCGGGTGCAGGTCGAATCCTTGAAGTCGTCCGGCTTCAGCGTTATCTCGTACAGGTCCTCAACTAGCTCATTCGTGGTATCTTAATTAATAATTACCACACCCAACGTATCGGACCCCATTGAAAAGTGTTGCGGGCTCTAAGCCTAATTCTAGCCGTAGTCGGCTTGCTGCCTTCTGCAGTTATTGCGCAGGAGATTTTAATCCTTGGCAAGTGGGGAGCACTTTACTCAATTGACCCGAAGGATGGAGTTGGAACCCTTGTCGGCTATACCGGAGAACACACTTACATTTGGAATGGCTTGGCCATGAATAGCCAGGGTGAGCTTTTTGCCGCCACTGGCAATTACGTCGCAGGGTTCGCAATCTATGAAATTGACCCTGCAACAGGTCAGGCCACCTTCGTTGTCCAGTCCGATTTATTCGGATTGAACTCCATGGCGTTCGACAGCAACGACAATCTGTACGTTTCAAACGACCGATATTTCCCAGCCTCCGGCAGTCCTTTCGATCTTTGCACCTTGGATCTTGCAACTCGATGGATCGGCAACGGATGTCAATCCACACTTCAGAGGTCCTTGGTTCTCAACAACATCCATCTGTTTCAATAATGAAGGCGTTCTTTATTACCTTGATTCCTTTCTTTGGGTAATGGATCGCGAAAAAGGAACCGCAGCACCCATAGACTGGATGACGCCAAATTGGTACTGGGGCGAAGCAGTTTTTATCGAAGACACTAAGCCCCAATTTGCTCTGCGGCTTGCGGGCACAGCAGGCCATTACATGGCAGCTCGAGTTTCAGGAGCTACTCCAGGTGGACAAGTTGGCATCGCCTGGGCAAAAGGGGATGGAGGTCCCACTCCAATCCCCACCGGCTATCCATGTGCAGGCACATTGCTCGATCTCAATTGGAATATGAAACTACTTGATTCAGCCGCTGCTGATTCGAGTGGTAATGTGGATATTGGTCCATTATTGGTGCATCCATCCGCAGCCGGATTGGTCTACCTGCAAGCAGTAGACGTCAGCACGTGCGAAACCAGTAATAGAGTTCTGCTCCTGTATTAAAAAGAAAGCGGGAAGCTGCCGCAGCAACCTCCCGCTCCTTCTAGGTTGTAGTTTACTACAACAACATCAACCCCGGATTCTCCAGCAACTCACGCACCCGCACCATGAAGCGGGCGCCGTCGGCACCGTCAACCAGGCGGTGGTCGATGGAGATCGACAGCATCATCACCTGACGGGCGACGATGTCGTCACCGACGCAGCGCGGCATCTTGCGCATGGCGTGAATGCCCATGATGGCGACTTCGGGGAAGTTGATGATTGGAGTCGCGAACACGCCGCCGATGTTGCCGGCGTTAGACAGGGTGAAGGTAGAGTCCTTAAAGTCATCCGGCTTCAACTTGCCAGTGCGCGCGCGGCTGGCGATGTCGGCCAGGTCGGCGGACAGTTGCATCATGCCCTTGAGGTTGACGTCTTTGACCACCGGCACAACCAGACCATTCGGCGTGTCGACGGCAATGCCCAAGTTGACGTACTTCTTGATCTTGATTTCCTTCGCCTCTTCATCCAGCTCGGCGTTGAGCTGCGGGAACTCCTGCAACGCGATCGCCGTCGCCTTCATGATGTATGGCATGTAAGTGATCTTGACGCCGTACTTGGCGGCCGCCGCTTTGGCGTGACCGCGCGCTTCGACCATTTCGGTGCAGTCGACTTCTTCGATCAGCGAGAAGTGCGCCGCAGTGAACTTGGAGCGCGACATCGCCTCGGCGGTCTTGCGACGGATTCCGCGGAACGGAACCGTGTCGTATTCGCGCGAACCCATGACCGCCGGGAAGGCTGGGATCGGAGTGACCGCAGCGCCGGAATCGGCTGGGGTGACGGCGGCGGGTGCAGCCGGAGCAGCGGCAACTGCTCGGACGTCTTCAGGCTTGACTCGGCCATCTGGACCGGAGCCGATGACGGTGGTCAGATCAATCGCCAACTCGCGCGCCAATCGACGCGTTGCCGGAGCAGCCAACACCTTCTTATTTGGGTTAGCCGGAGCAACAGCAACTGCGGCAGCAGCCGGAGCATTTCCGACGGCAGATGCAGCAGCACCATGGGCAGTGGGTGCGGCCGGCGCTGCAGCGGGTGCAGCCGGTGCGGCCGATGCAGCTCCCCCACCGGAAGCGGCCAGCGCGATGACAAAGATCACATCGCCAACGTTGGCAATCTCACCCTCCGTCACCATGTGGCGCGAAATGCTTCCCGCAGCGGGCGACGGGATTTCAACCGTTGCCTTGTCGGTCATCACCTCAACAACCGGATCATCCTCGGCGACTTCGCCACCTTCAGGAACGATCCAACGAACGATTTCACCCTCGTGCACGCCTTCGCCAATGTCCGGCAATTTGAATTCCAACTCACCACCGGATGCAGCAGGTGCTGCGGCGGGAGCGGGAGCTGCTGGAACAGCTGGAGTCGGAGGTGCAGCAACTGGAGTAACCTCAGGCGCAGGTGCAGGTGCAGCAGCCGCGGCCGGAGCTGCAGCAGGAGCAGCACCACCCCCAGCGGTATCAATCATGAAGATCACGTCCCCAACATTGGCGACATCACCCTCTTCAAAAAGATGCTGAGTGATCGATCCACTCGCCGGCGACGGGATTTCCACCGTCGCTTTATCGGTCATCACTTCGACAACCGGATCGTCTTCGGAAACGGTGCCGCCTACCGGCACAATCCAGCGCACGATTTCACCCTCGTGCACACCTTCGCCGATGTCCGGCAGCTTGAACTCAATGGAGGCCATGTCTCTTTGTAGGTCGGTGGTCGGTCGACTAGAAGTCGAGAACTTGCTCAACCGCGTCCATCACACGACGCGCATCAGGCAGGTAGTAATTCTCAAGGGTGTTCGGGAATGGCGTATCGAATCCAGTGACGCGCTTGATCGGCGCTTCCATGGAATCGATCGCGTTTTCAGCAATGATCGCGCTGATTTCAGAACCGTAACCGCAGAAGCGCGGGGCTTCTTGCAGCACCACCACGCGCCCGCATTCACGAGCGGCGGCCAGCACGGCGTCTTCATCGAGCGGCATCAGAGTGCGCAGGTCGATGACCCGCACTTCGGCCCCGCGAGCTTCGCGGATCCGCTTGGCGGCGGTCTCAGCAACCGGCACCATCGCTCCATAGGTGAAAATTACCGCGTCTTCACCAGGAGTTACCTCGCGAACCGTAGAAAGATCGACGGTGTACATGCCCTCAGGCACTTCCTCACGGAACGCGCGGTACAGCGCCTTCGGCTCCATGAACAACACCGGATCCGGATCCAAAATCGACGAG
>CAZMDZ010000240.1:0-6404 GCA_964565175.1 uncultured Planctomycetales bacterium | reverse complement strand
GGATCCAACCCCGATCACCGGCAACATCTCCGAGTCTGGTGGCACCGTGGAATTGCACTCGGCCATCGACGTCACCTTTAGTAGTGACGACGGCATGGGCAATTGGGTGAACCTCGACATCGACGGCACCCTCGACGCCTACGCCCCCACTCAAAGTGGTATGAGCTTGACCTCAGGCGCTGTGATTTCCGGCCAAACGGCAATCTTCTCGATCGCTGGTGGCGCACCGAACTCTGGCACCTTCTTGGCTTACGGCCTTTCGATGGGCTCCACTCCAGTTCCTCCATTGGGTGTCACTCTTGACATTGCAGGCGCCACCCAAGTCGGCTCAATGAAGATGACTGACGGTTTCGGCGGATGCTTCTGGAGCGAAATGGTTCCAGCAGGCACAGCTGGCCTCACCGTCTACATGCAGTCTTGCCAAAATGGCCTGACTTCAAATGTATTGACCGTGAACATTCAGTAAGTCTTTCGACTTACATTCCAACCCAGGTCGGCGATGCCGTCGGCCTGGGTTGCTCTTTTTCAGCCATCCGCGCAGCTCGATCCTGGAAACTGCGCTTCAGAGCACGACGCACCTGAGCACAAGCTTCGCCAACTTCTGGGCAGGCGAGTTCGACGTACAAAAACCGCCCTGCGCGCCGCGTGGTCACCAGCCCAGCTGCCTGCATTTTGCTTAAATGTTGAGACAGACTTGGCTTAGGGATGCCGGTCAGTTTCAGCAAAAGAGCCGAAGCTACTTCGCCGCGCTCCTGACAAAGCGCATCGAGGATCTGCAAGCGAATGGGATGCCCCATGGTTTTGCAAAATTCAGCCTGGATGCGGTATCCATCCAAGTCGCTTTCGTTAGGAAATGCAGTCAGGTTCATGGTGTCAGTTGTTGCGCTACTCTCTAACTCCCATCCAACATCCGACAAGTCGAGTTTTGCAACAACCGTTCGGTGTAGTAGTCTGCCGATCCCACGATCGACGGATTCCCGTCGGCGTGAGTCCAATCCCACAATCGATGAAATCCGTCTTCCTAGCCGCCCTCGCTGGCATGCTATTGCTGCCGTCTTGCCAGACCACTCAGCAACACCTGAAGCCCGGCATGACGCGCACAGCCGGCGCATTCTCGTACTCCGACCTAGATACGCCCGCGGGCGACTCCACTAACCTGGCCCTAGAAGCCGCTTACGGTCAGTTTTTCGAAGCCAATCAGGAATTGGGCTTCAAGGCCGGTTACAACGATTCTGAGCTAGGTGCAGCCTCCACTGACTCGTGGATCCTGTCGGTTTATGGTCGTTACTACATGGCTACCCAAGAGGCCCTGCTGCCTTGGTTCGAACTCGATCTGGGCTGGGCCGATGGCGACGCCGGGTCTGGCGTGGCATGGAGTGCAGGCGCAGGCCTGACCCAATTTGTCACCCAAGGCGGCGCCATTGAAGCCAGCGTGGAGTACATGGATCAGACCGGCGACGCCGACACCAGCGGCATCCGCGCCCTGATTGGTTACGCCATCTTCTTCTAAGGTTACGCCACACCGACCTCTGACTAGTAAAGCCCGGCCGGAGCGGGCGCTTTCCACAGTAGACCCGCTCCGCTACAGTCCCCCCTTCACGCTCGATCCCTGAGCGACACACTTAACATCCCGCGACGATGAAGAACTCCCTTCTCCTCCTTGCCCTGGCGGCAGCAGTCACCGGCGGTTGCCAGACGGCCAACGACGCCCCCAAGTTTGAAGCCGGGATGGACCGGTTGAACTTTGCCATCGGCTTCGAATCGATGGACTTCGAAGGCAACGTCTACACCTCCGCTGCCGGTGGTGCCCCGACTGTTGCCGACAATGAAGTGAACAGCGTTGATACCGCTGAATCCACCTCAATCGAGATCTCTGGTAGCTACGGCATCTTCTTGTCGGAGTCCATAGAAGTTGGTACTCGCCTGGCCCTCGGCTTCGGCTCCACCGACGACTACACCTCCTCCACCACCGACTTCGATGGCGACGGCTTCACTGACCGCGCTCTTTCTGGCGCCACCGCCAGCGTCGACGACACCTACTTCAACGTTGGTGGCTACTCGCGCTACTACCTGGGCACCTGCCCGCTGACCGGCACCCACCCGTGGGTCCAGGCTGACTTCGGCCTCGCCCAAGGCGACTGGTCCGGCATCTACTACGGCGCCTCGGTAGGCACGACGATGTTCATGACCGAAGACACCGCTCTGGAAGCCCGCATTTACGGCGAAGCCCTGTTTGATGACGATGACCTCTCCGGCATCGGTATCGAGTTCGGCTACTCCATGTTCTAAGCAACCGTTAGAACGCCAACCGACCCTGCGCTCGTCGCGGGGTCGGTTTTTTCGAGCCCACAACGCAAGCTCGCGCGTTTTTCTTTGGCACACCCGCCAGCCGACATTAGGTTGCAAAGTGCATGAGTGAGAAGCCTGCACCCTCTGTCAGCGCCCCCTATCTATTGGTCTTGGACCAGGGAACCACCAGTACACGAGCGATCCTCTACAACGCCCAAGCTCAGCCGATTGCTAGCCATCAAATTGAGCTGCCCCAGCACTTTCCACAGCCCGGCTGGGTGGAACACGATGCCGAGCAAATCTGGCAACACAGCCTGGAGTGCCTGCAACAAGTCTTACTTCAAGCCGACGTCCCAGCTTCAGATGTCGCCGCTATTGGCATGACGAATCAGCGTGAGACCGTCGTCCTTTGGAATCGTAACAGTGGCAAACCGCTCCATCGCGCTTTGGTTTGGCAAGATCGCCGCACTGCGGAGTTTTGTCATCAACTCAAGGAGCAAGGACTCGAACCATCCATTACTGAGCAAACAGGATTGCTGCTCGATCCTTACTTTTCCGCGACCAAGCTACGCTGGCTCTTGGATCACGTCAGCGGCGCCCGAGAAGCTGCTGCGAAGGGAGAATTGGCTGCGGGCACCATCGATAGCTTTTTGCTTAGCAAGCTCACCGGTGGAACTCACCGCACCGATGCAACCAACGCCTCGCGTACGTTGCTCTATGACATTCACCAATGCGGTTGGAGTGAGGAACTACTGAACATCTTCCAAATCCCAGCCTCTGTGTTGCCGGAGGTGGTCGATTCCATTGGCGAAATTGGGACACTTAAAAAGGAACACCTTGGAGCGGAGATTCCAGTGATGGCCATGGCTGGGGACCAGCAAGCCGCCGCATATGGCCAAGGCTGCAGGCGTCCTGGCTTAATGAAGAGCACCTATGGAACCGGCTGCTTCACCTTGCTTCATTGCGGCGAGCAAGCGCCACGTTCGAAGAATCGATTATTGGCGACGATTGCTTTGATGGAAAAGGGCAAAGCAACTTACGCATTAGAAGGCAGCATCTTCAATGCCGGAACCGTGGTGCAGTGGCTCCGCGACGAAGCCAAATTCTTGCCGTCGGCATCGGAGTCGGAGCAATTGGTCAAGCAAGCCAATCCGCAAAGTGAAGTGATGTTTGTACCCGCCTTCACCGGCATGGGTGCACCCCATTGGAATGCCCATGCGCGAGGCACCATTTTTGGCATCTGCCGCGACACCAGCGCCGCCGACATCGTTCGCGCTGGCTTGGAAGCCGTCGGTTGGCAAACTTGGGACTTATTGGAAGCCACTCAGGAGGATGTTGGCAGGCTGCCCGATGTGCTTCGAATCGATGGTGGAATGGCTCAAAACGACTGGTTTGCCCAATTTCTTTCCGACGTCTTGCAAATTCCCGTGCAAAGGCCACAAGATATTGAAACAACGGCACTTGGGGCATGTTTGCTAGCAGGCCGAGGAGCGGGGATTTTCACTGATGAAAAAGATCTGACCAAATGCTGGCGAGAAGATAAGACTTTTCACCCAACCTTGGAACCTGAAGACCGTTTGCACCGTCTTCAAAAATGGCGACTAGCCGTGGAAACAGTGCTAAAAATTGCTGATACCGGCCCTAATTTGGCATGATAGGCTAGCTTGCAGGGTCTTGGCCCTCCTACATCCGATGAAGAACATTCTTTCTCTCTCTGTCTTGACGGCACTAGCACTTGCGCTCATGGGCGCACCTGCTGGCGCTACTCCACAATGATGCCCACCTAGTGGCCCCGGCGGTGCCGGGGGACATGGTCCTTATGGTGGTCCTGGTGATGGCGTTGGCCCTGGTGCTGGCGGCGGCGCGCCTGGTGGCGTGACCGGCCCTGCTCCAACTGGTGCTGGCCCCGCTCCTGGAATTGGTCCGGCCACAACTCCTGGTGGAGCTGGTGGTGGCGGTGCTGCTCTGGTCGTGACTCACGGCAAGACTGCAAAGAAGGCGTTGCGTATGAAATGGGATTACCCCGTCTTCCAAAAGAAGATTGTTCCCGGTCAGGAAACTGACACCGCCAAGGACGACGACACCGTTGCCGTCGCAACCATGAAGGCACTTCCGCGTGAAGAGGCTTTCTTGTTTGTTGCTGGCGACGACCCACGTCCGCTGTTGTTGCTGCGCGAATGCGAATTCTGCAATGGCACTGACAACGCTTTGCTCAGCAAGACCGAAGGCAACGAAAAGACTTTGCTGATGTCACGCTGGTTCCACTGCGTCAAACTTCCTACTCACATCTTGAAGGAAGAGCATCCGTTCACAAAATTGTTCACCGACTTCCCGGGCAAAAAGGTTCCTCACCTGTTCCTTACCAGCCGCGATGGTCTGCTAACGATTCCGCTGAAGGGTGACCAGTCGCCTGGCGAACTGTGGCGTCACATGGAGAAGATCCTTGCCTACGACTACAACAACAAGCCGAAGAAGTCGTTGAAGGAAGTCAGCAAGATCTTGATTCAGTACGACAACTTGGATGCGGAAGAGTCGATCGTGGAAGAGCGCATGCAGCTGGAACTCGAGAAGAACGGGCCCAAGTCCAGGAAGTTGAAGAAGCTTCGCAAGGAATTGGCGCGCATCGAGTCCGATCGCAAGAAGCTGAAGGGTCAAGAGGCCAAATGGATGGACCTTGATCTCAAGCGTAAGCAAGTAGAGAAAGACATCGTTCACTCCTCCAAGGAAATTTCCGCAAGCGAAAGCTAACTGCAGTGATGAGATCTGCCCTAATTGGGTTGGGTCTGCTTCTGCTCACAAATCCTCCTGCCTCTGCCCAGAGTCAGGAGGATTTGCCTGAATGGAAGATAGATCCTTATACGAACAATGAGCCCGAGCGGTACAAAGCCGCCGGCTACGAGAAGTATCACCGCTTTATGGTGACGGATGACCTTGGCACTTCCGAGGTCATGAATGCGCTAGGCGACCTGGAAATGATTTGGGTCGAGACGGAGCACTTCAAAATTGGGTCGACGCTGCCGACCATGAAACTGCCGTCGGACAAGATCTCTAAAACGCGCATCCTTGAAGAGATCGAACGCTTGCGCCCGAAGTTCGACGAACTGCCGAAGAAAGTCAAGAAGCTTGACCCGTGGTTGCGCGTGCACCTGTACGCCCAGCGCATGGAAGAAGAGTATGACTACTTGCAGGAACTGCTCGGCGTCACCGACAAGGACTTCCCTAAAAGCCCTGGTGATTGGGTCAAAGGCAAATACATGGGCGAAGGCCCATACATGGGTCAAAAGAATAAGTTCATTGTTCTTCTGACCACAAAGAAGTCAACACTGCACCGCTTTGCCCAGCGTTGGTGCGATGGCAACTTCACGCCTGACAGCCCGATCTCGCACAACTTCCAGAAAGCTGGCTGCATGCTTTACGGCACTTCGCCGGAACTGGCTGATGGCTACTTCCACGAAGACAGTCGCCTTCACACAAACTTGGCCTTTGGTACCGCAATCAACATCGTGTTGGGCTACAAGGGCTACATGTTTGATACGCCGGTATGGGTCAAAGAAGGAATCGCTCATCATTACGTCAATGAAATTGATGAGCGCTATCACAACTTCTCATTCATTAAGGACCAGTTCCCCAATGAAAAGAAATTGTGGAAGTGGGAACCGCGCGTGCGCAAGTTGGTCGGTAACGAAGCCTACATGCCAGCCGAAAAGATCATGAGTTGGACTTCGACTGACGGCTTTCGCATCGGCCATCACATGAACCTGTGGTCGCGCGCCGATTACTTCATCCGCACCGATCGCAAGCGTTTCGCCAGCTTCGTCGGCGAGATCAAGGATTACCTGCGTGCCCCCGCCGGAGAAGTCGTCACCACTGAGATGGTGATGGAGCGGCACGACAAAGCGTTCCAGCATGTTTACAACATGACGCCTGCCGAGTTCGACCAGAAATGGGCGGCGTGGGTGCTGGAAACCTATTCCAAGAAGTAGGGCTTGGTTTCTGGGTTGCGCAGGACGGTTTGCCCCCGCGGCTTCACGCTCCGCGGGGCCGGCTTCGCCGGTCCCCAAGCGCCGCCGGGGCAAACCGTCCGGCGTAACCCATACTTCATCCGTGGGATGGAC
>CAZMDZ010000239.1:4749-6445 GCA_964565175.1 uncultured Planctomycetales bacterium | reverse complement strand
GGCTGCGAACCCAACCCGCATTTCCTGGCTAAATGGCCGGAACTGCCAGAGGAGCTGGCTGGCTTTGCTCCATGGTGGGGCTATACCGAAGAGGGGGAATGGAGGCTAAACCGCCCATCCTGCCCAATCGAAATCCACCAAACCACCGCCGCGGAACTACTGGCCAAACTGCCAAAAGATTCCATTGACTGGATCTTTCTCGACCTCTTTTCTCCGGCAAAACACGAAGAAGACTGGCAGCCCGAACTGTGGGCTGGCTTAGCCAAAGTGGCCTCGTTCCAAGCGGTTTTGACCTCGTACTGTTGCGCCCGACGGGTTAGGAATGGCCTACAAAACGTCGGCTGGCGCTGCCAAGTACTGCGCCGAGCTGGTTATCGCGATACCTTGCGTGCGCGTTTCCTCGCCGTCGACGACCGAAACGCTTAGAATGCCACCCTGTTCATGCCCACCCTCTGCAACATGATCAACCGCGGCTCCCGCTACCTACTTCTCGCTCTGGTCCTCACTGTCCCTGGCTGCGCCATGCCCGGCGGCGGCGAATGGATGTGGATCGCCGGTATCGCCGTCCTGCTGTTCGGTGGCGCCAAGCTGCCTGGCATGATGCGCGGATTGGGTTCCGGCATCCATGAGTTCAAAAAAGGACTCAAAGAAGGCGAAGACGACAACGATGCTCCACCGAAGGAGCTCGACGACAAGGAGAAGAAGGACTAAGGGTCCGTTCGGCCGATGAAATCGCCTGCCGCTCACCAATGGGTTGGAGCGCTGATGGCAGGTGGCCAGTCGAAGCGCATGGGCCAGGACAAACTGGTGATGGCGCTCGCTGACGGCCGTCGGCTGCTCGACGCCGCTGCGGACGCTCTCCGGGCTCATTGCCACCACTTAGTGCTGTTGGGGCCGGAAACGGCGACATTGCCAGCCCTAGATGGCTTTACGCCCCTTCAGGATTACCACGACAACGAGGTCGAGCTTCGCGCCGGGCCGATGGCTGGATTGGTGGCTGCGTTGACTTACGCCGAATCGATTGGTGCTCGTTGGGTGCTCGCTTTGGCCGGTGATCTACCGCGAATCGAGGAAGCTCAACTTTCGGGCTTGATTGCGCAAGCGATGAAGCAATCTGCTCCTGCCTGCCCAGAATCTCCGCAATCGTCTATCCCAGGCGGCGCTCAGAAAGGCATTGTCCCAAGTCCGCTTGCCGTGGTTCCCGTATCGGACCATGGGCCAGAGCCGTTGGTTGCGGCCTACCCAGCCACCCTTTTGACAGCGGCCAAGGCTTACCTGAAAGAGGGGCGGCGCTCGATCCGCGGTTTTTTGAGTCTGCAACCCTGGATTGCCCTTTCTGGCACCGGCGTGGATACAATTCCAGACTGCACAAACCTGAATCGGCCCGAAGACTGGGAAAGTCTCCCAGGCCCCGCCGACCAGGACTTCGAGACGTGACCCCAAGCCCACAGGCGCTCGATCTAACTTCGTTGCTGGCCAACATCTCCAAGCCGATGGAGGACGTCAACCAGTGGCTCTCCCGGCAGTACCAGCCCGATTCTCCGCGACTGCAGCCGTTGGTGGACCACGTCCGCCAATTTAAAGGCAAACAGGTGCGGGCAGCCCAGGTGTTTTTGATCGGTCAAGGCTGCGGCCAGCTGACCGAGGAGCACATCCCGTTGGCCGGGGTGGTCGAAATGATTCACGCCGCCACTTT
>CAZMDZ010000239.1:238-4739 GCA_964565175.1 uncultured Planctomycetales bacterium | reverse complement strand
GTTGGATTGCACCCACGTCAAATGGGGGGCGCACGCCAGTGTGCTGCTGGGGGATTGGATTTACGCCAAAGCCTTCCAGCGCTCCACCGAATTCCCCGACACCACTTGCTCCAACGAATTGGCCAAAGCCACTGCGGCGGTTTGTTTGGGGGAGATTAGCCAGAACCTTAGCTGCAAGGATTTTGACCTTGGCGAAGAGGAATACATCAGCCAGATCGACGGCAAAACGGCTGCTCTGTTTGAGGCAGGATCGCGATTGGCTGCGTTTTACGCTGGCGCCGATCGCAAGGTGCAGGATTCCTGCGCCCGCTACGGGCTGCTTGCTGGCCGCGCTTTCCAAATGATGGACGATTTGCTGGACTTGGTCGGCGACCAAGAGGCAGCGAAAAAGTCGCTGGGAACCGATTGGGCGAACGGCAAGATGACGCTGCCCTTGATTCGCCTGCGCGACATGCTGCCCGATGACGCTCGGGCTCGCTTGCAAGAAGGCTTCGGCAGCGGCGCTTCCCGCGCCAGTTTGCTTGAAGGTGAGTTCGCGGAACCGCTGGAAGTTGCCTTGACAAACTGCCGTCAAGAGATCAGTAATGCTCTCGAAGAGGCATGTCAGGCGCTAGAGGTGTTGCCCGTTGCACCGGCACGGGATTGCTTGATTGACCTGACACGTTTTCTTGGTAGTCGTAACCGATAAACCTTGGCTGACTCCGCCACCCCTACACCTGTCAGCTCACCGCGCAAAAAGAAGTTCAAGTGGGGCTTCTTGAATGGTGGGCTGGTCCTGATTCTGCTGTACCTCTACGTTGGGGTGCCTTGGAAGCTGTTTTTCACCTTGTGGGAAGCGGAGCAAGGGAGCAAGATCATGCCAGCCATTGGCTTGTTCTTCTCGCTGTTACCGATTTCGCTGTTGTTGGTTTGGAAACCAGCCAATTTCATCGGCTTCTTTAAGTCGATTAAAGTCGGCATCATCAACCTGGTGTTCATCGGTGTCGGCGCCGTGATCGGGGGTTTATTCCAGCAAGAGGATAAATTCAACCCGATGCCCACGGGCGCGGTTGCGTCATTGAACCAGCTGGTGGAATCGGGCGACGAGCGCGCCTGGACGCGGAATGAGCAAATTGCTTACGACCGTTACTCCGGTGAGTTCAGCGGTGGTGCTAGCTTTCGTAATGCCCAGGCCTTTTTCATCTACCGTTTTGCCGAGAGCCTTGGGCTGGATGGCATGTTCGGGTTGGATGAATCGCTGGCCATCGATTACGACGGTATTCAGGCCAAGCTGGATCGGGTTGAAATCAAACTGCCAGCGGTCGAAGCACGCTTTGGCGAGGATTATTCCATCGCTATTCAAAAGCAAAGCCGCACCGGCCTGATCACGCGTGCGCGTAATAAGCGGATCATTGCCGTCGAGGAGATGTTCGACGACTTTTGGTGGTCGACTTTTGTCTGGGCGGATCGGTTTGATTGGATCCGCGTTTACCATTCGCCATGGTATGCCTTGACTTGGTTGGTGTTGTTCCTAGGCGTGTTCTCCAACACTTTCCGAGGTGGATTGCGACGCCAACTGAAGCCAGGCCGATGGGGATTTTTGGCGACCCATGCAGGCGTAATGTTGGTTTGTTTGGGTGGTTTGCTAAGTCGCGTTTACGAGGAACGCGGCATTATGAACACCAACATCGGTAAGGTTAAAACCGAGTGGCAGAGCTACAACCAAGATTGGCTCGGCTTCCACGGCGATGCCACCACTGACGGCGAACCTCCGTTTAAGGTACGGCTCGACGCCTTCCGCGCCGATCCGCATGATGTGCTGAGTATCAACTACTTGGCCACCAATCCGCGCACTGGTGCTCGGGATTACGAGTTCCCGTTGGATTCTCAGCCTGAAGAGCGAGTTTGGGACGGTCGCGTGTTGAAGTACGACTACCAGCGGGATGACAACGGCGAGCTGGGCAATCCACAGTTCACCGTTCGGGTCAAGAAGGTCATTCGCCAGTCCAGTTATGATCCGACCCTGCAGCCCGCCAAGGACGGGGAAATGTCGATCCCGAAGGCGCGCTTGGCATTAGTGACCGCCGCGGGCAAGCATCTGCACGAGCTGCCACCGTTGGTGCCGGGGAGCTATGGCGTGTTGACGCACGCTTTGTCCGGCTCACGAGTGCGCTTGACCGAGGTCGAGAACTTCGACGCCGCCAAAGCCGCGTTGGCTGAAAAACCGGTTCATCGCTTGGGCAACTTGGTCCGCGCTGCCGCCGACGCTGATACTCGTGAACACGACATCGCTACGGGCTTGGTCTTCCAAGATCAAACGGAACACGGCAATTACACCGTTGAGGTGCTGCAAGTTTTGCCGTCGCTGACTCTGTTGGAAGCCAAAGATGGCGAATTCACCGTCGCCGAAATGGATCGCGACATTGCCTACATTGAGCCGAACAATGCCGCCGTCGAATTGAAAATTACCAATGAGGCGGGCGAAAGCGAGCGCCGTTGGGTGCTGGAGCAAGACGTCTCTCAATCCTTGCCAATCGAATTTGTCGACCTGCGCTACCAGTTTTATTGGGACCGCTGGGCATCGGGTGCCAAACAGCGCTACTTGCTGATGATGAGCCCCAACGGCGAAATGTGGTGGGGCATGGTCGGTCAACCCAAGAGCATCCGTGCAGTTAAACCTGGCGAGCAACTCGCCCTCGGCGAACCCGTTATTTTCGACGACAGCATTCCCGTCGAAGAGCAACTAACCGTGGTTCAAGCGCTGCCCAAGGCGTCGCTCTTCCCAGCTTACACTCAAGTGGCCAACGCCGATTTCTTCGACACTTCGCCAGCGGCTGCGCGAATTGAGTTTTCCTACCCTGACGGCAAGGGCGGCATGACCAGCGATGAAGTGTGGATGCGCACCAAGGATGGCTACTACCGCCATGACATCGCCTACACCAGTTATGACGGCGAGCCCCGTGAAGTTGTGGTCCTACTCGGCGAACAGCGAGGCGGCATGCCGATCAAATGGGAGTCCAAGCTGACCATCCTCGAAGAGGACGAACAAGGTCAGTGGGCCGAAACCCAGCAGGGCCTCGTCAGGGTCAACGATTACCTGGAATACAAAGGCTACCGCTTCTTCCAGACCAATCACGATCCACGCGACCCCACTTACTCTGGAATTGGAGTTGTTTACGATCCGGGTATTGAATGGGTGCTCACCGGGTTCTATTTGGTGATGTTCGGCACCATGGTCGTGTTCTTGATCAAGCCAATCTTTACCAAGCGTCACCGCGCGCTGTAGCCCGCTACCACCATGAACGTACAGTTCGAATTCCGTAACTTGCTCGAGTGGACACAGGTTGCCGCATCAGGGGCCACTGTGATCGCTCTGATCTCAGCTCTGTTCTGGTTCCTGGCCCCGCTGATGCGCAAATCGGTCGGCGGCGTAGCAGTTACTCCCGAGGGCGCTCAAGTCACCGTGAGCGGCAGCGAAAAATCCACCAGCCCTGGCTGGTTACTAAGTCTGTCGAGGTTGCTGCCTTTTTTCAGTCTGGTCTGTCTAGGGCTGAATTTGGTCGCCCAAACCGCGCGCTACTTCGAGGTCATGCACTGGCCGGCGCAGACTATGTACGAAGTGATCCCGCTGGGAACCGCAACCGGTTTTTTTGCCAGTTTCGTGCTTTACTACGTGCTCGGCTTCCACAAGCTGCGCGGCGTTTCCCGTGGTTTCAGCGACCTCTTCCAAGCGCTGATTTTCCTCGGTTGCGCATTCACCCTGACCATCGTGCTCGGGTTGGATCCTACCGGCAAGGCGTTGCCACCAGCGCTGCAGTCGTACTGGTTTAGCACCCACATCACCGCTTACATGTTCGGCTACTTCACGCTGTTCATCGCCACGGCGGCGGCGTGGTTGTTCTTCTGCTTCAAGTTCTGGCGCGGCCTGTTCCACGCCAAGCAGCACCCGATGAGCAAGCTGACCTTTTGGGGCACCATTGCGTTTGCTGCCGTTTCGATCCCCTTCGGATCGATGGGCATGCTAATGGGTCCTGGCATTGTCATCCTCACCGGCCTCATCTCCTTGATCGGCATCAAGAGCAAAATGGCTTGGTTTGACCGCTGGGAAGAAGGCGCCGACCGCTTCACCTGGCTGATCTTCGTCGTCGGCTTTCCCTTCCTCACCGCCGGCCTCATTCAAGGCGGCCTGTGGGCCCAAGAATCGTGGGCCATCTACTGGGGCTGGGACTCCAAAGAAGTCAGCGCCCGGATCTCCTGGCTGTTCTACGTCGTCTACTTACACCTGCGCTACGTCGCCGGTTGGCGCGGCGAAAAAGGGATGTGGATCCTCGCCTACGGCGGCTTGTCCGTCTACATCACCTTCCAGCTCTTCGGCATGCTTCCCGCCTCGCAATCCAGTCTGCACCGATACACCGATATGGAAGGGGTGCCTGCTGAGGGGTTGATGGAATAGTTGGGGCTTGGGTGTTTTGGGGGTTTCGTTGGTAGTGCGGGCACCGCGAAGAGTGGAAGGCGGAGAATA
>CAZMDZ010000239.1:0-228 GCA_964565175.1 uncultured Planctomycetales bacterium | reverse complement strand
GGGGGTTTCGTCGGCCGCCCCCCCGCGGCAAGGATCCCGCTTCGCTGCATCAAACGCCGGGGTAGGACGACCTACGAAACCGCATAGACATCCACGGACCGATGGATGGATTCCAACCACTCCAATTGAGTTAAATAGTTTGAGTGGATGGATAGATGCGTTGATGGGGCACTGAGATGGGTTGGTGGTTCTTGTGGTGTGGGGGTGGGGGCGGGGGCGGGGTTTTGT
>CAZMDZ010000238.1:0-6454 GCA_964565175.1 uncultured Planctomycetales bacterium | reverse complement strand
AGGCTATCTAAAATACTACCTACGGCACCTGAAATACCATTAATACGAATCAACCAGCTGTATGCGCGGTACGAGTCATACTGGTGGAATAGCTTTGCGCCATCCGTTACAGCGAGGTCTACGAGCCTCGGGATATCGTTAAAGAAAGAGTCAACACTTATATCAGCCATTTAATTTATCTCCTATGTTATATAGCACTATGCGTTAGGTACATTCATTCCCAGCGATGCGCTAGTGAGATTCAGTTCGAATACCAAGATTTCAGCTGCCTTGGTAGGTTGTATAATAACCTTACACCACAACTCGTTTCTATCAATTCGTAAAGGCGTGTTTGTGGTTTCATCACAAATAACCTTAAACTTAGTAATACCTCTACGGTTTTGAATATCCGCTAAGAAAGGTGCAACGGAGTTTGTAACTCGTGACCATGTAGCGGGGTCGTTTGGTTCAAAGACAAACTTCTTAGTAGAAGCTAGTATCGTCTTTCTAATCAAAATCATTAGACGGCGAACATTCACACGGTCCAATGCTGTAGGAGCGCGTTGTGCAGTTCTTTGCCCCCAAATCACAATCCCATCAGTTGAGAATTTAGTTATAGGGTTAATAACATTTCCAGGTCCATATAAAGCGTCACGGTCCCCTTGGGATAATACCATTTCCACGTCAATTGGGCGCGTTAAGCGTCCCCTAGTAAGGCCTGCAGGAGCAAACCAAGGCTCCCCGACGGTATCCGTGTAACACATCTGTCTAACTGCAAAGATATCGGGAGACACGTACTCATCTTGTCTTGAGAATGGGTTAAATAACTTAACCCAAGGCCAGTATACAGAAGTATAAGAGCTATTAATAGCAGCTGTCCTGCCAGAAGCTTTCCCATTCGACCACCTAATTGCTTCCTGGGCGGAGCCCAGGTTTTGAGGAGGGTTAATTACAGACAAGAACTTTTGGGAAGTTTCAGCATTGGTAATCAAGTCATTTTGAATGGACTGGTCTGTGCAACCTGGTATCGCTACCATGTTAACATCAACGTCCTCTTTTAAGAATCCTTGTACTCCATCCTGGTACTGCGCCGAGCCCATAATAGCTGCCTTTACGTCAGAATCACTAAAACTCTTCCCTCCAGCCATATCTCCATTAAGGCCACTTGTAAAGCTGTAAACACCATCAACCAGTTTAGAATATTTTACAGCAGAAGCATCAACGTAAGCACCTGAAATGCGTACGGCGGAGACATCTTCTCCGTTTAAAGCATTACCCCAAGCGTCCGGAAGCCCCCAATCCAACGAGGCTGGTTCTATTCCAGCGCTTGCTGAGTTGTATGCAAACTCTGCAAATACATAGTCAGAGGTTTTGTTAGTTTCATCTGTAGTTTTATTGATAAATCGTTCTGGATTAAGCCCGTTTGCTGAGGAATCCAAATTATCGATAAGATTTATGGGGAAAGTTTCTTCGACCCCACCGTTTTTAAGTAGTGACCACGATTGATTAGCCCCTTGGTTGGACGATATTACAGTTTGAAGCCCATCCGTCTTAACCCCATATTGAGTCATGGTGCTGGCGTAATTATACCCCGCGCCTGGATACAAACTCATATTAATGTAAGCTCCTCCACTAGCGGAAGAAGTATCTATTACAATCCCACTAGATATCCCGGACGCACCGGTTTCATCCGCATTATATGTAAACCAGGTACCCTTTCCGCCATTTCGGATAACGTCTAAATTGCTACCGGATTGAGCATAACCCCCCACAGAGGATAAACATTCAGCCTGTCCAGACAATGCCGTTACGGAACCAAAAGTTGTCCCTGCGGGAATTGTAGGAAGTACGGAAGACCACTCCCATGCCCTAACTTCTAAACGGGCGTTTTCCCCTGCATAAGTTCCTACAATTTCCAAGGAGCTAGGGGAATCTGGTTTGAAATTAGCATCAAATGGGGATGAGGAATCCGTCATAACTCCTATAGCGTCAGCTATGGCTTCTGCCTGAGAATCCTCTACTGAAAGACTATCCAATCCAGAAGCAGGTTCCGCATATACCCACACAGGAGCATTAGTTTCCAAATTACCCCCACCATCTTTTACAGTAAGACCTATTAAGTAATGCTTATTTGGGTTTAAGTTATCAAGCTCCACGTAAGGACAAGTTCCGATAGGAACTTCCACCCAGGCGCGTTGAGCATCGTCTAGAGCTGCCCTGGTGAAGTATAGAGTGCTAGTTCTTTCCAATATATGATAAGAACCTAGTAACCCATAACCTCCAATAGCGGACTCAGGAGAGCCAAACTTAGAGATTAGCTGGTCTTGAGTGGTTACTAACGTTGGGACCCCTACAGGGCCTTGGGATGCGAAACCAACTACTCCTACTGTAGTTGCATTCAAAGATGGTGTATAGTCTGACCAATCTTTCTCAGTCACATAAACACCGGGACTTACATATGTTGCCATTTTTATTATTCTCCGTTAAGCAGGTAAAATACTAACAAGCTCTCTTCGGGCTGCTCTTTTAGTTAAATCCGTTATATCCCTTTCAGGAACGACGATAGATTTTCTAGACTCTAGCCAAATATGTGAAAACCCGCCCTTTTCATTCTTAAGAACTACTTCCAAACCTTGGCGGGTATTATTTTTGATTTTCTTATATTTCATGAGTACTTTCCCTAATATATTTACTTAAGCTAAAAGGGTAAAGGCTAAACTTTTTCTTACTTCTCATCAATTACCGCTTCCACATGGAATTCTTCTAGCTCTCCAGTCTCAGTAAACCTAAAAGTCTTACTTGGGATGTACCCTTTAGCGGTAACTTTAATACTTCTTCTTATAATCCTATCCTGTCTATCTCCGGGAGTTAAATCCGACATATCAGAAACATCCTCGATAAAAATTTCAAAATCATCCCCGAAGGAAGTACTAATAGACACACTAGGGTTAAATTTTAACATTACCTGCTCAGTAATTTGATTCATGTCTTCGATATATTTAGCCCATATATTAACACTGTATTTCAGGTCAGCCGCGACGGGGGCTAGAGCATATATCCTAACAGCCCTTCGTTTTTCCTCGTCCCATGCAGTCCTATCAACAATATTAAACGTAGGACGGCGCCTTTGGACATCTACAGAAATCCCATCAAATCCTACAGAGATTAAAGGCAAGGTGGTGGTTGCATCATCCTTGAATTTTGCTACTGCTCTTTCGGGGCTGGCAAATACCACGTCCACATCCCTAATGGTCTCATCTGCCTTTAATACTTTAAAGGCACTAAGTTCTACTTTCAACTTCTCGGTAAATTGTCGATAGAATTCAGGCTTCTGAAAAGAGCCACTTTTTTCCAACGCTAGCAGTTTATTACGAATAGAATCGATAGTCCAGTCAGCCATTAGTATACATCATCCTGAGAAAATGTCTCGTCTTTCCTTGTGATAATTTCATCATCACGGAGAACTTTAGCCCAGCACAATAAGTGATAAACTCCATACACATCAAAGCCATCTTCCTGAACTTCGTAAACTTCATACTTTAAATTTTGAAATTTAGGCTGTATAATATCCCCCGCAATAACGGGGCGTCCCAGAACTCTTTCCGCATGAGATTTGTTAAAGGTAAATGTTTGGTCGTTTTCAAGTACAATACCAAACTCAGTTACGTTCTCATCTATAGGCTTAGGTTCATAATGCCCCCACAATACTACAGGCTCAGGGGCGATAGCCTTCATACTATCCTCCTGATAAATATCGTTATTAGCCTTAGACTCAAGGAACTTATAGAGAAATATTTGGGAGCCTCCAATACGAATTAACTCATCGTCAACCATATTGAATAGTTCTATATCAGGATTTTCTAAATCAAACAGGTTTAGAATACCATCAGTACTTTCCTCAGGGCGAGAAATTATATTATGGTTGGTTCTAAACTGTTTTTTACTCATTAGAATGTACTGAATACAGGAGGCTCCTCAATTTCTTGTAGAAGGTCCTCTATAAGCTTTTCTTGTTCCTGTTGGGCTTGAGCTATTAAAGCCTCTCCGTTTAACACAGCGCCACCCGCAGGCGAAGGGAGTTGAGCATATTTACCTCTAATCTGGCCTAAAATACCCTTTGCCACTGATGTAGAATATTTTTGAAGCCATGTTAAGAAGTAGGGGTGGAGGCTGTCGGAATCCAATGCTTTAAACTCAATCAAAACTTCACCCTCCGTCCCCGCCGTAGGTGTAGGGGTTACTGATAAATACCTGTTATTTACGACATTAAAACCCCCATCTCTCCCTAGAATCTTCCTCATCATCTCAAGGTGAGAAGTTAGAACATAGTAATCTCCCACGCTAAAGTCCGAGAATAAGAAATTATCTTGGAAATATTTTAAAAAGAAATCAAACTCTAAGGTACCGCTTTGCCGTTGTATAGAAAGTAATGTCTTTAAGTAGTAAGCTGACCTTAAGTTGTTTATAACAACACTGGGTAGTTCGTAAAGACCTATCCCCGCAACAGTGGCAAAAGAGCAGTATTGGGTGCACCAATCAGGAGCATGATAATCTAACTTGGATACAGCTTCATCTATCGCTGTCTGTACTTGAAAATCCGTTAGCTCAACCCTAACAACAGGATGTCCTAGGCGAGCGAGTACTTGGTCTTGTACGGACTTGTAAAAATCCGTAAAGTGAACCTCATTGGAAAATCTTCTACGGCTTAGATTGTTATAATCTATCTCTCCATAATAATCAAAGTCCGCAAGATTACTTTTAAAACCTACGGAGTCGCCAAAAGTACTTCCAAACCTAGTCCGTGGCTTTACTGTCCGCTGTTCCATCTTCTTTTACCTCGGGGACGGCTTCAACCTTTTCAGTTTTCTTTACTTTCTTCTTTTTAGGCTTCTTGGCAACCTTTTCAATCACAGGCTTTGGTTTGGGGGGGTTCAAATCTTTTATTCCCCCGGGAACTCCCCTAAGCCTTTCATCAATTGTTACTTCCTGCCCAGGCTTAATCATCAAGGGGCGACCGGACTTAGTGTATACTCTGTAAGCAGCACCCGTACTTGTATTTTTGTATGTGTATTTCATTGGAACCTCTCTGTATATAGAGAAGAACCTTGCTCAAAAGAGCAAGGTTCTTAAAACTTTACCTTTAAAGGTTATCGTCTAGCTGGACGCTTGAACGGCTGGAACATGTGGTCGCCAGCACCTACAAGGCGAATGACCCGATAGAAGCGAGACTCAGGAGTTACAGCAGTTTTACCGTAGCGAGTGAGCAAGCCCTTTCTTGGTTGGAAAGTTTCAGGGTCCGTGATGGTTGGGAGCATCTGTACTGGAATGTACGGAGCATATACAAAGCCAGAGTCCATTGGGGACCCGCCTTTATAACCCATAAGCATCTCGTCGTCAGGGTAGAGAGGGTCAACATAAACATCAAATTGGCCCATCAACTTACCTGCATAGTTAATATTAGCACCTAACTGACCTTCGAAGTTACCAGCCTTTACACCACCTTCCATTTTAGCAGCAGAGTTCAAAATAGCTGCAATAAAAGGAGAGGTTACGATAAAGTTACCAGCACCGCGATAAGTAGTTTTGTAAATATCTTGTGATGCGAAGTTCAGTACTGCAAGCAAGTTAGCATAAGCCTGACCGAGATGGCGAGGGCTTAAATTCATTGCCGTAGTAGCAAAATCTACCATAAAGATATTTTGGTTGTTCCCACGCTGACCGCCTCCAGGAGCCGTGCCCATACCTACTTGGTCGTAAGTAAAGGAGCCAGGGTTCCATGTGTCAACATTACTCCCAAGACCTGAAAAGTTATTGGAGTTTGGAGGGTCCAACATGTCGCGGGACCAGCCATGAGTGGTGCCTGTGACATCGTAAGCAATATTACGAATATCTTCAATAAGCTCACGGTCAATTTCCAAAGCAATTTCCTTGCCTAGAAGGTCAGTAAGCTCACGCTCAAGGTCAAGGTTATGATAAGCACGCAAGTCTTGTGCAGCCTCTAAGGTCCACAGAGCGCGGAACTTACGAGTACGTGCACTTACAGGCTGTTGCTCGATGTGGAAGTTAATTTCAGGGATTGGAGCTGTAGTAAACTCACGTGAAATATCTACTCCTGTTACGGCGCCCTGGTTGCTTCCCACTGTGAGAGCTTGGTCTGATTGACCCATAAGCTCGCCAGCGGAAGTATTCATACCACCAGGATAATTTTCATTCGGGAACGCGGAAATCTTACCACCAACTGTTGCGGAAGCATCAGTTGTATTGGTGATTACGTCATCCACAGTACCTGTGAAGTTATCAAGACTTCCAGAACCTTCTTGTGCGACTCCGTTGCCCCACTGACCAGCGGCATCGCCGATAGTGTTTTGAGCGTATGTTAAGTCATACTTGCTGTAAACAGTTTCGCGGCGGTCTTGAGTAGCGCGGTCATATCCTAGATAGAAAATCTGAGAAACAGGACCTTGCATAGGCTGCA
>CAZMDZ010000237.1:0-6474 GCA_964565175.1 uncultured Planctomycetales bacterium | reverse complement strand
CGAACCCGGCATTACCTTGCCAGGCCAACGAACGAGGAATGGTGTGCGATGACCGCCCTCCCATTGATCTCGCTTCACCCCACGCCATGGCCGGGCGCCGTCGTGCTGGTGGGTGTTGCGCATATCAATCGCGGTCAAAACTTCGGGGCCGTTGTCACTGCAAAAGATCACCAAGGTGTTGTCGGCAACGTTGAGTTGTTCCAGCGTGCTCAGCAGTTCACCGACAATCCAATCCATTTCGAAAAGGAAATCGCCATGTGGACCGGCGTTGGTTTTGCCTTGGAACTGCTTGGCCGGGAACGATGGCAAGTGCACCGCTTGCATCGAGTGAAACAAGAAAAACGGCTGACCCGGTTTCTGCTCCACCTGCTGCTTCAGCCACGCCTGACTCTTTTCGAGAAAGGTCAGGTCGACCGTTTCCAAATCGAAGTCATCGGCGATCATGCCGGGCCGGCAGTCGCGGCTGTAGACATGCTTTGGCAAGTGAGTTTTATCGAGCTGCCGCGTGGGCGGATTCGGAACGCGGTCACCGTCAACCCATGCGTAAAACCAATCCGTGGTCGGACAAGAAACGGTGCCAAAGAAGTGATCAAAGCCTCGGTCAATCGGCCCATCCGGAATAGCGCGCGCAAAGTCCGCTTGGCGCACCCCTTCCAAACCGCGGTTTTTGATCAACTCCCCCTCTTCATTAAAGAAGCTCATACCGATGTGCCACTTGCCCACGCACGCCGTCGCGTAGCCTTGGTCCCGCAACATCTGCGGCAAGGTCAGTCGCCCCTCTTCGATCAAACACGGTCCGCCAATGCCAGCAAATACGCTGCGAAAACCGGTGCGAAAAGCCATCCGCCCAGTCAGCAAGCTGTAGCGCGTCGGCGTGCACACCGTCGACGGACTGTGGGCGTCGGTGAAGCGCATGCCGTCGGCGGCCAGTTGATCCAAGTTGGGCGTGGGAACCTTGGATTCAGGGTTGTAACAAGCCACGTCGCCGTAGCCGAGGTCGTCGGCGAGGATCAGCAGGATGTTGGGTTGCGATTGATCCTCGAGCGCCAATCCACCCGAGGCTGGGGAACCCGACAGGAGCACGGAGAAGGCGAGGGCGAGGGCGAGCATCATTTTCATTCCATGGTTTGGAAATGAGCGCCCCCTTGAGGACGCAAGCGGGGATTATTTTTTCAAGCTCATGGAGCGTCGTTCGGCGATGGTTTGTTCCATATCCGCTCCACCCGGCGCGTGCCAGCCATGCCCCATCATCGGAATGACCTCGATCACCATTTCATCAAGAATGTCCGCATCCTTTGCCAATTCTCGAAAGCGCTCCACCGCCCCCTCTAAATAAAAGGAATCCTGGCCGCCAGCATAGACGTGAATTTTGCCTGCCAGCGATCCGCGCAATTCTTCCCACCGAGTGAGCAGGATGTGCGAGATGTCGTACTTGCGCCATTGCTGAGCAACCTCGTGATTGACAGCGCCAGTTTCGACATCAAACACGCGTTTGGGCGTTCCATCTTCACCGAGCGAACTAAAGGTCCCTTCAAAGGACCGAATCTGACCACCGGGATTCAGCACGTGTTCACGGCGCACAAAATCTTCATAGGTCAGCATGACTTTTCCTGCGCTGCGAGCAAGCGGGCGAGCACCTCCTTTTTCATCGACGTACATGTTGCGCGGAGACCCGTCGGCAAGCGGCTCGTAGAGATTGATCTGCTGAAAATCATGAAAGTCAATCGGGTCAGGCACGTGGCTCCAACACCCAGCAAACTCTTCCGGGTAGGTCACCTGCAACCAAAGCGACGACCACCCACCGGAGCTCACACCAGTCGCATAGCGCTGTTCCGCGCCTGCCCCACCGTACTTTTTTTCGAGCGCCGGGATCAGCTCAAAGACCAGCGCTTTGCCCCATGGACCAATGCTATCGGAGTCACAAAAAACCGAGTGTCCGTAAAGGTTGTTTGCATCGGGAATCACAACAATGCATTCCTCAAGAGTTGAGCCTTCGCGCATGCGTTTTGGCCAACGGGCGATGCTTCGGGCGCTGCCGCCAAAGCCAGTAATGTCATAAACCACCGGATAGCGCTCGCCGGGTTGATAGTTGCGCGGCAAGCACACACCCGCTTGCATGGTGTACTCAAAGCCATGAAAAGAAGAAAGCGACGGACTTACAAATTCAAACAGACGGACGCGATCGGTTTCGCGGAATGAGGATGCTTCGACCACATGATTTAACCGCAACTCGACCGCCGATTGGGAAGCAGGGTCATAATCAATATTGAGCACGTCGCTAAAAACATCGCCAGCGCTGAGGCCTGCCTTGCGACCCGTTGGACTGCGGCGCGCAATGGCTTGCACCCGCCATTCCCCGGATTGGACGTCGGCCCAATGAACCGGCGAGCAAGCGACGGCATCGGCTGGACGGAAGAGTTGACCATCCTTTCCTGCGGTGACTTCAAATCGGAGCAGTGGAGGTGCACCTCGCCAGGAATGCATGGCGACGCGTGGCTCACGTTTTTCGGTTGGCTTTGAAAAAGCTACGAAAATCTCACCACTGAAGGGCTGGGCAAAAACCTGATCATCAAAGTGAACTTGAAAGCCGCCAACTTGGGCGCTGGCGGCTGGGAGCAGTGGGCACAAGCACGCAAAAAGTGCGACGGCTATGGCACGGCGGCGAAAGGGGTCCATGCGCCCACCCTAGCAGGGCCTGGTGGAGTTGACGAAGGCCTAGGCTTCCGCGCCGAATGCCGCTTAAGGCGCCCACCAAAGATCAATCAGATGCCGGAGTTTTGAAATTTGCTCGGGGTCGGCGATCGGATCAAGCTCTTCAGGATCGATGGACAGGTCGTAAAGTTCAGGCGCAGAATCTGGAGCCGCATGCACGAGGAGCTTGTAGTTGCCATTCACGACAAAGCGCGTAATCAAGCCGCGGGCGGGGTCGGCGAGGTCGGCGACGTCGTGGGTGTAGGCAGCTCCAAATACAGGTCCACGGGCGTTTGCGCCGCTAGCCTCAGCAAGGTTGCCGTCATCGAGCTTGCTGGCGGCATGGACCTTGAGCAGATCCATTCCCGGCCACGCTTGAGGAACATCGATTTGGCAAAGATCCAAAATGGTGGCGGGGACGTCGACGCTGCTGACGGGAAGGTTGCTGCGGGCAGGATCAATCGCGCCCGGCCAAGACAGCATGATCGGCGTGCGCACTCCCCCTTCATATGCCGTGCGTTTGCTGCGCGGAGCGTACCGGCGGCCATTCGGATCTTGGATCCAGCCGTTGTCGGTGACAAAAACGACGAGGGTGTTTTCGCGGCAGCCGGATTGATTGAGGTGGTCGAGCAGATCCCCACAGGTGGCGTCGAACCAAGCGCACATGGCGCGATACCTGGCGACGGATTCTGACACCCCCGGTTGCTGGGCGGCTTGGAGATATTGCTCGGGCGGGTTGTGCGGCGTGTGCGGAAGAAAGGGTGCGTACCACAACATCCACGGCGTGCCGTTTGCATGGCAATCGTCGATGAAATCAGTGGCGGGTTTCAACCCGTCCCGACCAATGCGCAAACCCTCATCACCATGACGTCCGCCGCGCTTCGGATCGCCATGAGTCATGCCTTCGGTGAAACCGCCGCGACTGGGCGCACCCTCCCACCACTTGCCGGTTTGCATGACTCGGTATCCACGTTCCACGAGCAAATCAGGCAAGGTTGTGCGTGCGTCAATGCGCGCCAGCATGGCTTCACGCGGCTGCCCCTTCGGTGGATCGTTGCCAGTGATGCCGTGTTGATGTGGATGCAACCCAGTCGCCAAAGTCGCCAAGCTCGGTCGACAAAGCGGCGCGGCTACGTAACCGCGAGTAAAAACCAAACCCGACGCGGCCAGTTGATCAAGGTTTGGGGTGGAAACTACTTGGCTACCCATGAAGCCGAAGTCGTCGCCATGCTGGTCGTCGGAAATGATCAGCAAGACATTGGGTGGACGGCTTCCCTTGGCACGATCGTTTGCTTTGGGCTGCTCTAGTTGCTCTTCTTCCAGCATTTCCGCCATCGCTCGACCCAACCGCTTGCCAACTTCGTAGTAAGTCTCAGCGTTGTGGTTGTAGTGGTGCCCCGCCCCGGTGGGTGATTGCTCGCGCGGGCGCCACAGGTCGCGGACTTCAACCGTGCGCACGTTTTTGGCAAATTCCTTGTACTTGCCGCGCTCACCACTGACGGCGAGTTGAGCCTCCGCCACCTCAGCGCCAGCACCCTTCAATTCCCAACCCTGGAAAGCAATCGTCGCCATGACGAATTTCGCTTTCGGCGCATTCAAATCCTTGCGCAAAGTGTGAATCAAATGCACAAGGTTCTGCTCATAACGACTGGCATGCGCCGGGTTCTGATCTTTATGCCCTTGCCACCAAACAAATCCAGCAATCTCAAGCGGACGGCCATCGTAACTGGGATAGTACTTCTTGATGTCGGCAAGCACCTCTTGCGTATCGCGCAGAAAATCATCGTACTGTTTACCGGCATACCAATTCACCGGACTCTTTTCTTCCCCTTTCACCCACGACGGCGTGTCATCGCCATAGCCCGCATAAACGCGACCATCATGTTCGAAGCGTTCACTACCAGGCGAAAGAATATCCCATCCCAAACTGCGGTTGCCTTGGGAGGCCTTAATCAGCAACACAGGTTCATTGTGGTGATCCCCAATCACTTGGCCAAAGCCCAGCTCCGGCCCAAAATGCCTGCCCACAGGCTGCAACCAACCTTGCCGCTGCTGCACAGTGACTTGCACCAACCAGACGTCGTCGCGCGTGGCCCATGTTCCATCGGCGGCTATCAATTCCGGATAGCGCTGCTGCTCGCGAACCAAATGGGACAAGGTCCCCACCTGCTCCTGTGGATCAATGCGCCCGAATCCAACCATGTTGGATTGGCCAAGCATGACGTAAACCTTTAGCGGCGGTGGAGTCTTCGCGCTTTGGCCATAAACCCCCTCGAGGGGGAATAGTGAAAAAACGACACAAAGCAGGGGGCGCAGCCAACGGGTCATCCTCCGATCCTATCCCTGCAGGAACGCCATCCCAGCAATCTGTTCCCGGACCTGGAGACTAGATTTCGATCACTCAAAAAGGCTGCTCATCGCAAACAATCCAGCGATGAGGACGGCTTGGAAGAGAATCCAAAAAGTGAATACGTGGAGGTTGGAGGCATATCGTCCACCTGAGCCGACGTATTTCCCGGCTGGCCGCATCAACCAACGGTCGAAGGAAACCTTGGCTAAGACACCGCACGTAATATGAAAGTAAATCGCGTTCAGCGAAACAAAGGAAAAGACAACGGTCTCGGCGAGAAAGAGCAGAATTCCTGCGCGCAATGCAAAATTGGCAAGACGGCGTTCTCCGACTCTTCGCAAAGACAGCCAAAGGGCAACTCCCAAGCCAATTGGGCCACAAAAGAAGCCAATGAAAAGCAAATCTCGCATCGAGAAGATAGCTTTCCCTGGTTGGGCATTGAAACTAGGTTGCTGGCTGGGGGATTCCATGGGTGTCGAAATAGGATCTCAGACATGGTATCGCAAAGGGTTATCGCTGACAGCAATACGATTAAGCTGGGGGCATGCCCCCCCGTCTTCCCATTCTCGCTGCCGTCCTCACCCTTGCCGGATTGTTCGCCCTTGGCTGTGGCTTGCCGCCAGGGCAGAAGGTGCTCACCTTTGAGGTTGAGCAGAATGGGAAACTGCTTTTGGCGACGACTTTCGATGCGTCGGACTCCCTCAGCGTCGATGACTTATGGAAGGAGGCGACCGAGGTTCCATTTGAAACTAAATCCACATCCGCCCAGTTGCAGCCGACTGCCAATGACCCGCTCCTAGCTGAACTCACCGGCCGGGTGCAGGTCCGCCTCATCCATGTCGACACCTTGGAGTCCGAGGCCAAGCTGCTTGGCATGCGTCTGCAGCGGCCGTCCGCTGAATCTCAGGCTTGGAGTTTGGCCGACGATCAAGTCGCTCGCGTTTTGCATGCATTACGAAAACCCCCACCTAACCTGCGGGCTTTCGTTCTTGCTGGGCAATCAAACATGCAGGGCTCGGGGATCATCGCCGCCGACCCGAAGCGCAATGATGGAAAAGGTTCGTTGGAATTCCTGGTCAGCTCGCCTGAATCCCGTGGTCGATTCGGCCACTTGGTGGATGAAAATGGAAGTTGGAATTCCCGCGATGACGTGAACATCTCTTACTTCGAACGCAGCGGACCGCTCACCGTTGGCTATGGCGCCCGCGCCGAAACCATTGGTCCCGAACTGGGCTTCGGCTGGACTTTAGGCGAGCATTTCGACGAACCGGTGCTGTTGATCAAAGTCGCTTGGGGTGGCAAAGCCGTCGGCAAGGAGTTCCGACCGCCGAGCGCTGGCGGTGAAGTTGGTGAATCCTATACGGCAATGATTGCGGAAATCCATCGGGTGCTCGCCAACGTCGATCCAATCTTCCCGGACCTCAACTATGACG
>CAZMDZ010000236.1:0-6525 GCA_964565175.1 uncultured Planctomycetales bacterium | reverse complement strand
CTTGGAGAAGCCAGTGTTGTTGACCATCTTCCACTGATCCGTGCGCAGCAAAAAGTAGTGATAACGAATGCCGACGTCCCCGCGTTGCGCCTGGATCACCAACGGATGCTTGCGTTCCTTAGCCAATCCAACGCCCGGCTTCGCTCCCGACGCCATCGCCTTCCACAAACTGCGGCCATCCCAGGCATCGTCCAATTCCACTTCAATTCCACAAGCTTCGACCAACGTCGGAAGGACGTCGATGTTGGCGCCGATCACTCCGCCCACATCCGACGCCTCCAGTTGCTTGGGCCAACGCATCCAGAAGGGAGAGCGCACTCCTCCTTCATAAATTGAAGCCTTCATGCCGCGCCGCCCGCCCACTGCTCGCCGCGAATTCGGGCCATTGTCGTTCAAATAAATCACAATCGTGTTCTCAAAAATCCCAAGCTCGTGCAAGGCTTGATCCAACTTGGCCACGTTGTTGTCGACATTTTCGATCATGGCAAAAATCCGCGCCAACTTGTCGGCGTTGAATTCGGTTGGCAGGGGGTGGCCGCTGGTGGGTTGAGCAAATGCTGGCTTCAAATCTCTTTGCTGATACTTCGCCAGCAATTCCTTTGGCACGTCATGAAATGGACCGTGCGGAGCATTGGTCGGCAAGTACATCAAAAACGGTTGACCCGTCCGATGTTGCTCGGCCATCCATTCGATGCCAGCGTCGAAATAGGCATCGGTGCAATAGCCCTTCTGCTGTTCTCGTTTGCCATTGCGAAACAAAACCGGGTCGGTGTACTTGCGTTCGGCGCCTTCCGGGTCCGACGGCTGGCCAATGCCTCCGCCGCGAATCACCAGCGACTCGTCGAAGCCTTGATCCATCGCTCGCATTGGGTAGCAATCGCCCAAATGCCACTTGCCAAAAATCCCGGTCGCCCAACCAGCATCGGCAAAAACTTCAGCCATGGTGACCTCGTTGGGTTCCATCATTGCTCGGCCGATATAAGTATCGAAAGCGCGAGTGCGCTGCGGGTAACGCCCAGTCATCAGCGCCGAGCGCGTTGGCGTGCAGACAGGGTGTACGTAAAAAGTTTCGAGTCGAGCGGATTCTTGGGCCAGTTGGTCTAAGGCCGGAGTGTCGAGCACTGGGTTGCCATGAAATCCAAAATCACCCCACCCTTGATCGTCGGTCATGATGACGATCACATTAGGTTTTTCGCCGACCTCGGCAGTGCCGCCGCCGATGCCAGCGGCAAGCAGAATAATGGGCATCAAGGAATGCATGCCCTACTGTAAGTGCTTCGCTCTTAGCCTTACAACAAACCGTGCGATGCCACCAAGTTTCGGTAGATCTCGCCGATGGCTTTCGGCAGTGGGGGGCCAGCCTCGACGATGGAGATCAAGGCTCGAATGAGCGGCTTGACGGCATCAAAGTGTTCCGTCTCTTGCAACTGGTCGGAAACAAAATTGCAATTTTGAATTGCCGTCCAAGTCAGGTCAGGGCGACCTTGAATGGGAGGATAAAGTTCCGCCAGAAAGCTTTGGCATCGAAGTAGCTCGCTTTGCCCACCACTGGAGCCGATGACAAAGGCCAGGCGATGGAAACTGAAAGATAGATCCATCCGCAAGATATCCAATTTACCCGGTTCCAATTCCCGGAGTTCGTTGAGCAGTTTGCGGTTAGTGCTCGCGACTTCTTCCGCCTCATCCAACAACTGGATACCCCTTTGCATGTTACACAAGGCGTTGAGCGCGGAAACGTATTGGATGCCATTGTCCAGGTTTGTTTTGTCTGCTTGGTAGCTGTTCGCCGCAGTTTGAGCGGCAGCGAGAGACCACTGCAGAGCCAAGTCCTGATCCTTGTCTACCTTGGCGAGATAGACGTTGGTGTAAAGCCAGTTGACTTTCGCCCGGCTAGTGCTGGAACGATTGGGGCCGCGCCGTTTTAACTGAGTCACCGCCTTGCCGAACTTGTCAGCGAATTTCCGAGCAACAGTTTCATTGCCTGCTTTGGCGGCAATATCCCACTGCCTTTGATAGGACCAAGCAAGATTGTCCCAATAGGTAATGTTAGCTTCATCGGATTCGATGAGTTGTTCATCGATTGCTAAGGCTTGATCGTAATACTTATGCGCTTGCCCAGGCAGCCCAGCCTCTTTGAAATGGTCTCCCATTTTCACCAGAGCGATGGACTTGCCATGGAGGTGATCGAGGTTTGGATTTGGGCCCTTGGTGAGGAAGTCATAATCCCCAAGGGCCTTCAGGAAAGAAACCCTCGCCCCCTCGGCATTGCCTATTTCGCGTTGTCTTGATCCAAGGTGAATCCAACTTTTAGCGCGGCTTTCCCGCATCGAAGGGTCATCGGGGAAGAGACGCAATATTTTGTCGAGCTCACTTAGAGTTCCCCGAATCAACTCTTCGCGGTAAGGTCCACCGCCCTTAATTTTGCTGAACGAATCGAGGGCGCCCTCGATCACCACGCTGTTCATTCCGACGGGGTGTTGGCGCAAAGTTTCGGCGCGTTGAGCGTAATTCCAACTGATTACCGACACCACCATTAAGACCACGGTATAGAGAAATATTCCGGTGGAAACCGCGCGATGCTGTTTGATCCATCGCCACGTAGCTTTGCGGTGCGACTCTACCTTAGCTTGAATTGGGTCGCCATTCATGACCGCTTGCACGTCGGCCGCGAATTCGGCGACGGATTGATAGCGCTCGTTTTTGTCCTTGGCCAAAGCCATTTGCAGGACGGCATCGAATTCGTGCGGTAACCGTGCTGGTGCAAAATCGGGCAGCGCACCTGCGGCCCGTTGTTCGCGGTAAACCTTGCTCAATAGCTGTGGTCGTTCCGTGCGCAAGCGCTGCAGCACATCCAACATCGATCCGTCGGCCGAAATGGGCAACTGCCCGCAAAGAAGTTCGTACAGAATTGCGCCCAACGAATAGACATCACTGCGCACATCGACGTCGTTTTCATCCGTCAACGAAAACTGTTCAGGCGCCGAATAGGCTGGCGAGCCCACTAACTCACCGGCACGAGTTAAACTCGCTTCGATGCCAACCGCAGTTTGATTTTTGTGGATGTCCTTGGCCAAGCCGAAGTCGGCAACTCGCGGCTTTCCGTTTTCATCGAACAACACGTTGTTCGGCTTCAAATCACGGTGCAACACCCCGCGTTTATGGGCATGATCAATCGCATCGCAAACTTCAACAAAGCTCTGCACCGTTGGCTCAAGGCCTTGCATCGTGGGTCGATTGCCGCCCAAGGGCATGGCTTCGCGCAATGTGCCGCCGGTCAGCATTTCCATGACCAAAAACGGCCGCCCAGTTTCGGTGAGGCCGTTTTCTTGAATGCGCACAATTCCAGGGTGGTCTAGCCGACTGGCCAGCTCAAACTCCCGCTGCAAACGCATCGCCTTGCGTGACGTCGGGAAAGTTCGTTGATGCAATACCTTGATCGCAACGCATTGCTCCGAGCCAGCTTTGGCACCCTGATAAACGGTGCCTTGGGCGCCAGCGGCAATTTTGCTTAGAACTTGATAGCCAGGAACGACTTGGTCAATCGATGATTCACCGATTGCTTTTTTGAGCATGAGCAGCATCTGCCCAGCATCGTTCAGCCACTCCCGGTCAGTCTCTTGATGAGAATCACTCATAGACATTGCCAATTAGGGGTGAGCGGGCGATGTCTGACAAAAAATGGGCATCTCAGCCTTCTTCTTCCATCAGCTTCAGGATGATTTCCCGTAGCCGTGCAGCCAAAATCGATTTGGTTTTGTAAACCATTGCGACGGAGCAGTCGAACTCTTTCGCCACCTTCTCGGCGGCAACCTTTTCCAGGGCGTAGCGGTGAAAAAGAGTAATCCGTTCCGCTGGAAATTCTCGCTGTAGTTGAAGGAAACCTTGGCGCGACAAATATTGCTTCCACTGCATGTCCCAAATGTCGTCCAATTCCTTGTCGTCCTTGATTTCGGTAGGTCCCGAGTTTTCCAACGACTTGGGGCGCTTGGTTCTCTTGCGAGACAATTCCATCGCCTTATTGCGCGTCACTCGCGACAGATAGGCGCGAAACTTACCCTTGGCTCGGTCGTATTCGAATTTGGGCAGGGATTTGAGTAGAGACTGATAGACCTCTTGAATTAATTCATCAACATCCAGGCGATAGCGGTTGGCGGATCGACAAAAACCACTAATCAAGGGACCATATCGTTCATGGAATTCGTCCCATTCGTTTTGGCTTGGTTCCCCGGCCAATCGATGTAAGAGGGATTCGTGGGTGCTATCTTGTGGGGTAAGGGGGATTGTCATAACAAATAAAAAATGACCAAGCGATTATAGACCTTTTCCCTATGTTTGGATTGAAACCATGACATCACTCCTCCTACGCCTGTTGAGCGCCACAGCGCTAATCACTCTGCCTTTCCTCGCGCAATCTACCGATCAAGAGCCCGAAACGGCGCCAGCGGTGGTCATCCCCGAGGAATTCAAAAGCCCTGACGGCTTGATTGATGCTCTTTACAAGAGCGTAACCTTCGGCCCTGGCGAGGAATGCGACTTCAAGATGATGGAGCAAATCTTCTTGCCTGGCGCCACGTTCATCATGCCTCCGGGCCGTGGCGAGAAGCGCAAAATCGGCCATCTAAAGGACTTTTTCGCCGACTGGCGGCGCTTCCTCTCTGATCCGAATACCAAGGAACCGCTTGCCAAGTACGGCTTCAACGAAAACATCGTCAACCGCCGCACCGACCATTTTGGCGAAATCGCCCACTCCTATGTGGTGTTCGAAGTGCGCTTCGACCCTGAAAGCCGCAACCCGTTAGGAGTCGGCGTCGACAGCATTCAAATGATTCGAATCGACGGCCGCTGGTGGGTGAGTTCAATCAACACCCAATTCGCGCGGCCGAATTCGCCGTTGCCAAAGCGGTTCCTGAGTGAGGAATAGCGAGGGCCGTAGCATTCCTGGGCTATGAGTCCAGGAATGCCCCGACGGCGATTCGCTTAAAGCTTGTCGATCACGAAGTTGTTCAAGACCTGGACGATTACGCCAATGATCGAAACCCCGGCAATCACACCTGCGGAGACCGATACCAGGAAGTTGTCGGCGGATTCTTTCCAGTTTTTCTGCCAAGCCCAGGCAATGACCGCGCCAACGAACATGGACAAGGGGTAGTAGAACGAAAGGATGAAGCCCAGCCCCAAGCCGGTCGCAGAGGGCGCCCATTTCTTGTATTCCTTTGGAAGGAATCTCTCGATAATTACGATGGCTGCGCCCAGGATTAGGCCGACTATGATTGCATTCACATGCATTGGGTGCATGTTGTCAATGCCGTGTTGGAACAAGTCGGCAACAGCCTTCCAGGCCACTGCCGCTGGCGCTGGGAACTTGGGGTCATCGCCAAGCATCGCGGTGGCATCCGGGATGAGCAATTTGAAGCCTATTACCGTGGCGACCGTACCGGCGAAAATTCCCATGAACTGGGCGATGAACTGTCGTCGGGGGTTGGCGCCGAGCAGGTAGCCGGACTTCAAATCATTGAGCAGGTCTGCACTGGAACTCGCGGCGCCGGCGGTAATGCCCGCCGTCATCAGGTTGGTTGTCGCGGACTGAGGGATGAGCACGCCATAGGTAATTTGCATGATCTTGCCCATGGCCCCGGTTGGAGTGATGTCTGATTCACCCGTGGCGCGGCAGGCAACGAGGGCAAGCACGAAGGTCAAAACAACCGCTAGCACACCGAAGTACCACGGAACCCCAAACTGATCGGATGCTACCCAAATCACACCTGCGCCGGAAATCAGAGTTCCCCAGATAAACCACTTGCCCGGGACCTCGACGGCGGCAGCAACGTCATCTTGGGTGCCACCCTTGCCGAAGCCTTTAAAGGCTCGGGCGATAGTCTTCCATTGAAAAAGGAAGGACAGCAAGCCGGAGGCAACCATGATGGGTGCGCCTAACCACAGGCCGATTTCTTTCCATGCGGTACTCGGCATGGTGGTGGCAAAAACGGTTTCCCCTTGGGTGTTGACCCACGAGGCGGCATAACCCATTGGGCCGATGACCCAGGCAAGAGCAATGGCCGCAATCAACATCCAGGCCGCAACGCGCATGCCGACCAACATGCCAGCGGCGATCATGACCGGGTTCCAATCCCATTTCACCTTCCAATCACTTGCCAAGAAATCTGCCCCAGTTTCGCGGTTGGTCCCAGCTGCAGGCAACCAGTCAAAAAACTTGGGAAACTCGTTGGCGACGATGGGTCCGAGCTCGGTGATTTCTTCACCGGTTTCCTCATCGATCTTGGTTCGAGGAATAATGGTGAGTTCGCCAATCAGTGGCCAAATCGCACCGAATATCGCCGAGTAAAGCAGGGCATAGCCTTTTCTGGCGGCGTCAGCGGCGTCGGCATAGAGGGATTGCAGGGTGGTGGCAGCGGCGAGGCCTGATGGGAACTTCAACTTCTCTTGGTTGATCATGTTCCGCTTCATCGGGATCGCCAAGGTGACACCAAGAATCGCCAAGAAGAAGGTCCAGACCACCAGCACCCA
>CAZMDZ010000235.1:0-6542 GCA_964565175.1 uncultured Planctomycetales bacterium | reverse complement strand
GACCTCGGGTCCAGCGTGGGGCTGCCCGTTGGGGTGCTCGATTGCGTTTTGGATGAAGTTTGTGGAGTCTTAGAGGACACGCATGGTGGGGTGGGCGACAGGAATTAGTTGGAGCGCACTTTTTCGTAGACCGCTTTCAGCATTTCGGAGCTGGCGCGAGCGGTTTTGGCAAAGGTGCGCGCCAGTGGCCAGCGCGGGGCGTAGCGATCGATCAATTCAAACCAGGCAGGGATGCCTTTGCCGCGGTTCAGACTCATCATTTCATCATGCACGTAAAAGCTGACCAACGGTTCGCCATCGAGATGGCGGAGGACCTTGTTTTGGTGCATGAACTTGAGGAAAAAGTCGACGTCGATTTTGATTTTGAGCGAGGCGTCGTAGTTGCCGAGGTCTAGCGCGACGCTGCGGCGGAAGCAGGTGCCGGAATGTTTGAATGGAACTCTTGGATACAAAAAGGTACCCCAGAGCATGCGGCGGTTGCTTTTGAACTGCTTGTAGCGGCGGATTCGCTGTTCACCATCCGCCATCACCTTGCGAATGTTGCCAAAAACCAAGTCAGTTTCGGGGTGCTGTTCAAACAGCTGGTCGTAACGCTGGAGCGAATCCGGTTCGAGTCGGTCGTCGCTGTCGAGAATGACGACATAGTCGTATTGAGCTTCCATCACACCGTCGCGACGGGCGGCGGCGACGCCTTCATTTTCCTTGTGAACCACGCGCAAACGGCCATTACGAGCCGCTTGCTCGTCTAGCCACTGCCGCGTTTCTTCGGCCGAGCCATCGTTGATGACGATGACTTCGAAATGGTCCCACTCTTGCGCCAAGGCGCTGGCCACCGAACTTTTAAGCAGTTCCAGCCGGTTGTAGGCGGCGAGCAGGATGGAGAAGCGACGCATGTTGACAGTTGATGGCACATTCTCGGCCCTTCCAACGGGCACCGCAAACAAATGACGGCGCAATCTTGGCTCAATTTCCCCCTCGTTTTGCCGTTATTTAGGCGTGGACGTGCCAAAATGAAGTTAACACTCGGATTGCCCCCCGTGAGTTTCCCTTGCCTGTAATCGAAGAATTAACCTTTTCTTGCCTGGAGGGCCGTGAGGCCTTTGTCGCCAGCCAAGAACCGTGGAATGCACTGCTGGAATCTGTCGATTTCGGCGATGCATTTCCAACCTACTACGCGAGCCCGCAGTGGCTGGACCAGTGGACTGGTTCGATAGGCCCAGACTTTGCGTACTACACTTTCGTCGCCAAGCACGATGGTCAGTGGCAAGCGGTTTTGCCGATGATGGTGCGCAAAACGCAGATCGGCAAGTTCAACACCACTGCTTTGATGTTGAGCAGCTGGCCCGAGTTGGACAACTTCGAGGTGCCGGCCGTCAGTCAGGATGTGCGCGACCACTTGGTCAGCTACGCCCTCGACTACGCCAAGAAGAACATTCGCGGTTGGGAGGTTTTGCTGGCGCGGGAAATTTCGATCGACGGACCGACTCACCAATCGCTGCAGAAGTACTTTCAGACCAACGGTCAAGAAGTTCGCACCGAAGCCAAGGCGTTGAGCCCGGTATTGGATCTGGCCGAGTACAACGCTCGGGAAGAAAAAATGACTAAAAAGCAGGCCTACCGCCTGCGCAAATTCCGTCGCAAAGCCGAGCGGGCTGGGGAAGTGGAAAGCATCTTTGTGCGGGCCACGCCTGAAAATTGCATGGAGCTTTACGACGAATGCGCCGACGTCGAAGCCCGTAGTTGGAAAGGGCGGGAAGATTTGAGCGCGGCGTTCATGTTGAATGATCCGCGCAAGAGTTTTTACCGCAAGCTGTTGCAAGCAGAAGCCGAGCGCGGTCAATTGGCGGTGGCAATGATTCGATTGAATGGTCAATGCATTGCCGAGCACTGGGGCATGATCGATCGCGGCCGCTTTTTGAGCTACCACATGTGCTTCGACAATGATCATCGCTCACTGGGCTTGGGCGCGGTGTTGCTGGACGACATGATTGAGGCATCGCCTGGCTTGGGCGTCAAGATTTACGACTCGTCCCGCGGCTCGACCGACGGTCGGCATATCTTGTCGAATTACAACTGCCCTTACCGCAATCAACTGCTGTTGACCTTCTACCGCCCCTCGGTGAAGGGACGGTTCCTGAAATTCGCCCGCGAAGTCGTCAAACCCGCGCTGGCGAAGAAGAAGGAAGAGGAATAGCCGGAACGCAAAAAGCCACCCTTAACCGATGGGTTAAGGGTGGCTTTTCTTTTGAGCGGACTACTGCTGCTCTTCGTCTTCGTCGTCCGTGCTTGGTGGTGGAGCTGGAGGACCATCGACACCAGCGCCGACGTATCCCAGTGCCTCGAGGCGATCAAACTCCTCTTGGGTGAGCTCTTTTTCACCATAGCCTTGCTTCAGCATTTCGCTACCTTTGAGCGAACCGTCCATGACCTTCATGAGCTCACCATAGGCATCCGCAAGGCCCTCAGGGATCGGTCCGAATCGATGCTGAACATCCGTCGGTAGAGCGTAGTCTTCCATGGTTTCGGGGATGTAGCCGTTGGTCTCCAACGGATCCTTACCCACGTCATAAAAGGAATCGTAATAAGCGCCAGGGCGGTCCCGTTCTTCATTCCAAGTTCCAATTTCGTCCTCCAAATCCTTGTTCCAAATGCGGACGATCTTGGTATCGCCGTAACGCAGACCGTAGTTCTCCGGCTCGCGCAATTTCTCAGCGTAAATCGGACGACCCTGGTCTTGGTTGGCAACGTCTTCCCAGTAAGGGCGCATCGACTTGCCCGGTAGAGTGAAGGTTGTGGTCTTGCCGGTGGACTCGTTCTTCTGCGGCTCAGGCACTCCCTCGCTCAGGAACTCATCGTTGCCCAAGACGTCGGTGAAGGTTGGCAGCATGTCCACCAGGCTGACGGGCGTTTGAATGACCATGCCCTCGGGCACGCCCGGGCCGACTACGATCAACGGAACGCGCAGCACTTCTTGGTACACGTTCTGACCGTGACCCCATTGGTTGTGCTCGAAGAATTCTTCGCCGTGGTCGGAGGTGATGATCAGCCAATCGTTTTCACCAAGCAAGCCATTGGCTTTGAGCTTTTCAATCAATTTGCCAATCTCGCGGTCCATGATTGCGATCTCGGCGTCGTAAAGCTTGAGGAAACCATCGACCACATGAGGTGGCGGCGGCACCCGCTTACCGAAGGGGTAAGGGATGGGCGTTTCCACCTGCGAGTTGACCTCGGCGACTAGTGCATCAAAGTCTGGACTGTCGTCGTTGATGATGTCTTCTTCCGGGTGGTAGGGGAAGTGCGGGTCCAGGTATTGCACGTAGGTGAATACCGGACGGTCGCTGTCCTTCATCCGATCAACCCAAGGGAAAACTTGCTCATGCACAATGCGCGCGTTGTCCGGGGTCTCGTGGAACATCTTCAAGTAGCGACGAATCTTGCGCTCGGCTTCACCCCAAGCGACCATGTCGATCAACTCTTTGTCATCCAAGCACCAGAATTCTTGGAAGCCCTGGGCGAAACCCCAGACTGCCGAAATGTTTGGGTTGGTCGAAAAGCCCGCGGTGCGGTAGCCCATCTCATGGAACAACTCGGCCATGTTGGCGGTCCATTCCGGCAAGACGCGGGTGGGCAGATAAGCGCCATGGCTCGTTGGGTACAAACCACTAAACATCGACGCCACCGACGGGCGCGTCCACGGTGCGGCCGAATAGGTCCACTCGAAGCGCACGCCTTGTTCGGCCAAACCATCAATCACCGGCGAAGTCTTTTTGCCATCCGGGCGTTCGTAGCCGTAGCAGCTCAAGCGGTCGGCGCGCTGCGTATCGAGCAGTAAGAACGTGACGTTGGGTAGGTCGGCATGATTGGTTCCAGCAACCGGTTCCGACACCATTTCCACGCCTTTGGTCAGCGGAAGCAAACCTGGAATGACCGGGAACAGGATGAGGAAAATCGGTCCGGCCTTATGCTTGGCCAAGCTGCGAACGATCAAGATGAAGGCTAATGCGCCGATCACAATTCCGCCGGTGTACATCAGCGACTTGGCGCTGAACATCGAGTTGTTCGTCAGGATCCGCGAGTGCACCCAAACGTAGGCGGAGCAGAATCCAACAAAACCCGCGGCGCAAGACGACACCGACAGCGCCGTCCACTTGCGAAAGAGAAAGCTGCCGACCACACCGGCAAAGGTGGTCAGGATGCCGTAATAAACCAGCAGTTGGATGGTTTCGTTGAGCGGATTCAGCAAGCGAATCCCGCCTTCCTGAAGCAACAGGGTCAGCGAATCTGCCGCACCGATACCGGCACCGAGCAGAAAGCAGAGGATGATGATTTTTATGAGGCGACCCATTGGATGACAGGAATGTTTAGTCGTTCTTTTCGTTATCGCTGGTAACGGCGTGGCCGGCACCACCTGCAATTGGCTTTAGGTTTTCGTCGAGATAGCCCAAGTCTTGCATGGTTTTGAGATCTTGCGCGCTCATTTGCGCCAGAGCAGATTTCACCGCGCCCTTCTGCGCGTATTCAGGCTTACGTGCGTATTCCATCAACGCCGCGAGTTCGTCGGGCGGATCTTGGAATACGGGCAACTCTCGCCAGCCTTGGTTCGGGCTGTCGATGAGTGTGCGGAAATCAAAACCTGGATGTTCCTCAGGGTTGATTTCTAAATCGAACCACATCGTCAATTCATCGAACTCGACCTCTTCGCCCTGCGCAGCGCGATCGCCGACGCGAGTGATGATTTTTTGATCCGCTTTGCGCGCAGCGTACAACTTGCGTGTGCCCTGCAAACGCTCCGAGAACAGAATGCGTTCCTCGTCCTCGTGGTATTCGCCATCACCCAACGGACGCAGCGAAACGCCTGGGGAAAGCGGTCGCGGAGTAAAGCCGGTGACGTCGGCAATGGTGGTGTGTACGTCGAGTAGGTTGACTTCTTGGGCTTGCCGCTTGCCGTTGTGCATGTCTGGTCCAAGCACAATCAATGGCACGTGAATCTGATCTTCGAACAGTGAGTGACCGTGGCCCCAACCGCCGCGCTCGTAAAACTCTTCGCCATGGTCAGCGGTGATGATCAACCAATCGTTGTCATCCAATTGCCCCAGCTCCTTCAGCTTGGCAACCAAGTTCTCCATCTCGCCATCGACGTAACGAATCTCGGCGTCGTAAGCCTTGATGACTAAGTCGATGATGTCTTGACCTGGATCATCGAAAGCACCAAACGGAAACTCTTCGACGTTGCCGCGCTTGCCCAAGTATTGCTGCAGCACGCTCAAGTCATCCGGACCTGTGGCAAAGTGCCAACCACCTTCTGGCGGAGCGTAGGGCGTGTGCGGGTCAATGTAGTGCACATAAGTGAACTTCGGCCGCGTATCGCTGGCCACCGAATCCAACCACTCAAAAGTCTTCGCGTTGACCAACTCGGCGTAATCGGCGCCGTCCCACAAAAAGCCGCCCAGCATCTGGTTAATCACCTTGTGCTGGAGTTCGCCCCAACGCGAATACGAAGTCAAGGTTCGTTGTTGACCTACCGTCCACAACTTCTCAAATCCTTGATCAAACCCATAGGTCACGCCGACGTTTGCGTTGGCTGAAAAACCACCGGTGCGGTAACCCATCGAGTGCGCCATCTCGGCCATGGTGACGACGTCGTCTGGCAGCATGTCGAGGGTTTCGTTGACGGTGTGACCACTGCAGAACAGTCCCGAATGCAGCGCCGCCATCGATGGGCGCGTCCACGGTGCTTGCGACCAGGCCTTTTCGAAAACCATTCCCTGTTCCGCCAAACCATCCAGGAACGGCGAGGTCCGCTCGCCATCCGGCCGTTCATATCCATACATGCCCAAGTGGTCAGCGCGCAGCGTATCGATCACCACTACGGTGATGTCCGGCATGTTTTCCGAACTCGCCGGTGTGGTCGGCGGCGGCGTGTGGCGTTGAAAGCTGAGCTGCGCGTAAGCCGGCAGCGCGAGCAACGCGGCAATCAAAAAGCCCAGCGCTGCTTTGCCCTGAATCTTGCGGATCACCCAGAAAAGGACGAACACCAGCAGTCCGCTGACCAGCAGCACACCTAAGGACCGCATGCTGGTAATCGGCTCATTGCGGAAAACCTGGCCCTGAATCCACCAGTTCAGAATCACCCAGGCAAAGCCGAGGAAGCTCCACGATGCCAGTTCCACGCCCGCTTTGTGAGGCAAGCGGCAAAGCTTGGCCATGCCAAAGGCGATGGGGATGAAAACTAATCCAATCAACCCGTACTGCCACTGAATGTCCACCACCTCGGACAGCGGCTGGCGGAAGCGCAAGCCGATGAAATGCATCAAACCGATGCCTTCCAAAGCACCGACCAGCGCGCCAAACAAAAATGTCAGGCCGAGGGTTTCGATCAATTTATTCATCGGGTTTGTTCTTCGTACAAACGGTCGATCAGTTCCTCGTGGCCTTTGACCATAATCTCGACCGAGAACTTCTCCAGCGCGCGTTGGCGCGCGGCATCGCCCATGCGGGCGGCGAGGTCGTCGTCGGAAAGGATGGCGGTGATTTTTTCGGCT
>CAZMDZ010000234.1:0-6548 GCA_964565175.1 uncultured Planctomycetales bacterium | reverse complement strand
CCGTTCGAGCCGTCGCCAGCAATCTGTTTGAGTACGACCTCACCCTACGCCAAGCCGACGTCGACGCGCTCGGCCTCGGTCGATTCACAGCGCCCACCCCCGCTTTTTACAACGGGCCAGATCACCCATGCCGCAAAGTCCTGGTCATGGTGCAAATACCGGAGCTTGACATTCAAGCCCCGGCAATTGCATTCATCTTGCCTGAAAGTGAAACCGCTCAAGCATCATTTCAGCCGACCTTGCCCGCGAAGGATCGGCTCAAGACCCTCGACCAGTAAATCAAGTTCCTGATTGCGCAGCGCTTGCTCCTTATCGCAAAGCGCTTCATCCGGTCGCGGGTGGCATTCGACTATCAAACCGTCAGCACCGGCGGCAACTGCAGCGAGTGCCATCGGCACGACCAGATCGCGTCGGCCGGCGGCGTGGGATGGGTCAACGACGACCGGTAGGTCCGTCATATCCCGCAAAGCCGGAACCGCACTGATGTCCAAAGTATTGCGCGTGGCGGTTTCAAAGGTTCGAATTCCACGCTCGCACAGCACCACTCGTTGATTGCCGCCCGCGCGAATGTAATCCGCGGCTTGCAGCAACTCCTTCAGCGTTGCACTCATGCCGCGCTTCAGCAGAATCGGCCGACGAGTTTTCCCCAGCTCTTTCAGCAAAGCAAAGTTTTGCATGTTGCGCGCGCCGACTTGAAGCATGTCCGACTTCGCGGCAACTCCCTCAACATCCTCCGGCTTCAAAACCTCGGTCACCACCGGCATGTCGAACTCACGGCCGACGTCCACCAGTAGATCCAACCCTTCGAAACCTAATCCTTGGAACGAGTGCGGCGACGACCGCGGTTTGAACGCTCCGCCACGCAGAATTTGCGCACCGTGCAATTTGGCCATTTCGGCGGCGTCATGCATTTGCAGCGGATTTTCAACCGCGCACGGCCCCAAAATCATGGTGAAGTTGCCACCGCCGATGGTCACCCCGCCAACGGAAATCCCACTGCCCGCCTTCGCCTTGACCTTTGCCTCGGTCTTGGGCCGCGCCGCTCGAGCCTGCAACGCCTTCGCAAACGCCGACGGCATCTTCGGCGGTTCGGGTCGCTGCTCCACCGCGCGGCAGGGGTAAGTTCCCAAAACCTGCACGTGATTGGACAATCCGCGCAACGCATCCAACCCGGCCTTCACCTTGCCATCGTCTTGGTGACCAGCAAGGTCAGCGAGGAACATGTACTCCCAAGGCGTTTCAGGTTGCAAGCGGCTTTCCAAACGCAACAAATTGACGTCATGATCGGCGAAGGCAGCGAGGCAGTCACTCAGCGCTCCACAACGGTCATCGACGGCGAAGTGAATGGTGGTTTTCGACGGGATCTTGCGGCTGGCGCTTTCGGGTTTGGACGCCAGCAAAAGGAAGCGCGTTTGGTTGTGCGGGTGATCCGCCACATCACGACGCAGCACTTCCAAACCGAATCTTTCCGCCGCCTCGCTGGAGCAAATGCAGCCGATTTGCGCATCGCGGGCATCGCGAACCGATCGCGCCGCGCCAGCAGTGTCGAAGTAATGGGCAGACTCAGCTTGCGGCAGAGTTCCCAACAATCGCTGGCATTGCTGCAAAGCAACCGCATGACTTCGAATCACAGTGAGATCCTCCGCCTTGGACCCAGGAAGCGCCGCCAAACAGTGCTCCACCTCCCAAACTTCTTCGTCCACCACCGCCACATCGCGCGTGGCCAGCAGGTGATTGACCTCGCTAATGCTACCAATCAGTGTGTTCTCAACCGGCAGCAAAGCGTAGTCAATATCGCCACGCCCAAGAGCAGCGAAGACGTCGGCAAAGCTTGAGTAGCCAATGCTTTCGGTCACCGTTTGCGGGCGGTGGGCGAACAGCTTGTCGATCGACAAATCGCTGTAGCAAGTCGCCACGCCTTGGTAGCCGACGCGGCAGGTTTGCTGTTTGGATTGGCCGTTGACCAGTGGCTCTTGACTACGCCGCGAGTAGTTCAACACTTCGCGCAAAATGCGGCCAGTGAAGTAGCTGGACAAACCCATGTCTTCGGCGGCAACCGCCCAGTCACTGGCGACTTGCGCCTCGCGGTCTGGGTCGAAAAGCTGGCCGTCGAGCTGGTCGGATTTGGTGTGCGCGATGTCCTGCACAGCGTCCATGCGCTGGCGGAGCAGTCGGATGAGTTCTTTGTCGACTTGGTCAATGCGCTGACGCGCATCGCCGGAAGGTGGGATTTGAGGTTCCATTGGAGGTGTGGTGGTTGGGCAACAAAAAAAGCCCACCCGCACAGTTGCGGGTGGGCTTTTGAAGGTCGGACAACTTGATCGTGTTATCCAGGCAAGCAGCCTCCCGCGCGATACCTGGTAAACAGGTATCGACCGGCAAAATCGCCAAAATACATGGCGACGCCGTTGGTCTTCGCACAGCGAGGGGTTTGCTTCACAGTTTCCATCATTATCCTTTTCGGCCGAAAAGCAATTCCTTTTCAGTAGAAGTTGGCGAACTGCGGAAATCACTCATGATCCCATTCCCTAATCAAGCTTAGGGTTGCACCTCGACGTGAATGGCCTCTGATTTATCCGATTGAATCGGATTGGCACGTGCTGCTTGAAGGCCGAGGGAATGGCCAATCAACCGGGAGCGATTGGGGACAGTGAGCTGAAGCACTGCTTGCCCAGCAGCATCGGCTGTAGCAAATCCCAGGTGATAGACCGGAGCGATGAGGTCAAGCCGCATCCCACCGAACATGCCAAAGGCAGGTCCAGCATCACAGGCTACAAGCCCAAGGTTTGCGTAGTAGTAGATTTAGTCTCCAGGTACCGCTCCACTCACTGTGAGTTCGCCAGCTTGGCCCACGTTAAGGTCCGACGAGGTCAGCGTTAGCGCTGGGTTGCCGTTACAGCAGCACAGGTCGTAGTTGAACCACCACCCCCAGCGGTTTCCGGTATAGGGTGTCCCAAAGCCCCAAGCTGTTTCGCGATCGGTGACATTGCCACCAGAATCCAGCTTGACCACAGAAAGGTGAACAGCCAAATACAAGGTGTCACCACACTGAGCGCCCAGATCCGATAAGGGGATCATTTCAATATGACGCTTGACAGGCGGCCAATACGATTCGTGGTAAGGGAACTGACCGGGAGCAGGATTGCCACCACCGTTTACGGGCACAGGTGTAATGCCGGCATATATGTGGGATTCTTCAATCAGCCAACCATTTTCCGCCCGAACGCCAATGCGTAGGCTCTGGCTTGTATTGGTGACGTTTACGTAGCCAGCATCGATGGTTTGGCCAGCGAACAGATCAGTGGTGAATTTATCGCAACTCTGTGCTGGGGCCTGGGAAACAAGGATCGCCACGGCACTCAAAAGGGACAGGAATTTACGCATTTGACAGGAAAAATGTGAATTGGGAACCAAGTTTGAGTTTATCCCCAAAACCTGCGGCGGGCTGCACTTCTCGGCCCGGAATTCTTCTCAAATGAAGGAACCGCTGTCTTCTTTGCCCTACAGGCAAGACGGATAGAATGTGCGGCTCAGCCGATGGCGGCTGCAGCTGTGAAGAACGGCGGAATAGATGGCAACCACACCCCAAGAAATCCCTCTGCAACACGTTGACGAGGTCGTGATCCGTTTCGCTGGCGATTCTGGCGACGGCATGCAGTTGACGGGCACCCAGTTCACCGACACGTCGGCGCAACTGGGCAATGATTTGGCGACCTTCCCGGACTATCCGGCCGAAATCCGCGCTCCTGTGGGAACGCTGTTTGGAGTATCCGGATTCCAGGTGCGCTTTGCCGCCAAAGACATCCACACTCCAGGCGACCATCCCGACGTCTTGGTGGCGATGAACCCGGCAGCACTGAAGGTCAATCTTGCCGATCTCAAGGAAGGGGGCTTGTTGATCGTCAACACCGGCAACTTCGGCAGCCGCGATTTGGTCAAAGCCAAATACGAAAGCAACCCGCTCGATGACCCCTCTCTGGATGAAACCTACCAGCTGATCGCCATCGATTTGAACGCGGCGACGCTGAAGGCGGTGGAAAGTACGGGTCTGTCCAACAAGGATGCCCTGCGCTGCAAAAACCTCCTGGCCCTGGGCATGCTCTATCACGCCTACTCGCGGCCCCTCGACCACACCGAAAAATGGCTCGAGAAGAAGTTTGGCAAAAAGCCGCAAATCCTTGAGGCAAACGTGCTTGCGCTGCGAGCTGGGGCGAATATTGCCGACAACTCTGAGCTGTTCAAAACCGTCTACAAGGTAGATGCCGCGCCTCTGCCCAGTGGTACTTACCGCAATATTGGCGGCAACACGGCAACGGCGATGGGCTTGGTTGCAGGCGCCAAATTGGCTGAGCTGCCGCTGTTTTACGGCTCCTACCCCATCACCCCGGCTTCCGACGTCTTGCACGCGCTGTCGCGCTACAAAAACTTCGACGTCACCACCTTTCAAGCCGAAGACGAGATCGCTGGCATCTGCACCGCAATTGGCGCCAGTTACGCCGGTTCATTAGGTGTAACCGGCACCTCTGGTCCAGGCTTGGCGCTGAAAACTGAAGCGCTGGGCTTGGCGGTCATGACCGAATTGCCGCTGGTGGTCGTCAACGTGCAGCGCGCCGGTCCATCCACCGGACTGCCGACCAAAACCGAGCAAGCCGACTTGATGCAATCGGTATTCGGCCGCAACTCCGAAGCGCCGATGCCGGTGCTCGCGGCTGCTACCCCTTCCGACTGCTTCGAAACTGCGGTCGAGGCGGTGAAGATCGCGACGACTTACATGACGCCGGTGATTTTGCTGACCGATGGCTACATCGGCAATGGCGCGGAGCCGTTCCGGATTCCGTCGGCGGAATCGTTGGAGCCGTTCCCGGTCAAGTTCACGACCGCAGCCGATGGCGAGCTCATGCCTTACTCGCGACAGCCGGAAACTCTGTCGCGACCTTGGGTCAAGGCAGGAACGGCTGGGTTGGAGCACCGCATCGGCGGTTTGGAGAAAGCAGATCTCACCGGCAATGTTTCTTATGACTCGCTGAATCATGAGCGCATGATTGAACTGCGCGAGTCAAAGGTCATGGGTGTGGCCAACTGCTACAAGCCCTTAGAAATCTTCGGTGAAACCAAAGCTGATTTGCTCGTCCTTGGGTGGGGTTCCACCTTTGGCGCCATTCGCGGGGCGATGAACCGCTGCCACGAAGACGGCCTGTCTGTTTCGCAAGTGCATTTGCGCAACGTGTGGCCGCTGCCAAACGACCTCGGCGACATCTTAAAGGGGTTCAAAAAAGTGTTGATCCCCGAACTCAACCGCGGCCAGTTGAGCCGTTTGATTCGCGCCGAATACTTGATCGACGCGCAGTCGCTGCCCAAGGTCCAAGGCAAGCCGTTTTCGTCGACTGAATTGGCCGCCCACATCGAGCAGCTGTTGAGCTAGGAGCATAACGATGAGTCAAACCGTCACTTACAAAAAGAAAGATTTCGCTTCCGACCAGGAAGTTCGTTGGTGCCCTGGCTGTGGCGATTACGCCATTTTGAATGGTGTGCAACAGGCCTTTGCTTCGTTCGGCGTGCCGAAGGAAAAGTTCGTCGTCGTTTCGGGCATCGGCTGCTCCAGCCGCTTTCCGTACTACATGGACACTTACGGTTTCCACAGCATTCACGGCCGCGCGCCGGCGATTGCGAGTGGCATTAAGGTTGCGAACCCCGACTTGCATGTTTGGGTGGTCACCGGCGATGGCGACGCCATGTCGATCGGCGGCAACCATTTGATCCATGCGATGCGGCGCAACTTGAACATTAAGGTTTTGCTGTTCAACAACCGCATTTATGGGTTGACCAAGGGCCAGTATTCGCCGACTACGGTGCCTGGCAAGAAGACCCCGTCTTCGCCTTATGGTGCGTTGGATGCGCCATTCAATCCGATGGCATTGGCGTTGGGTGCTGGCGCGACCTTCGTGGCGCGGACTGTGGACACCCAAGTCAAGCACTTAAAAGCGGTGATGCAAGCTGCTCACGAGCATCATGGTTTTGCTTTTGTGGAGATCTTGCAGAACTGTGTGATCTTTAACGATGGTGCTTTCGACCACATCACCGATCGCGAAGTGCGTGAAGATCGCCAGGTTGACTTGCAACCGGGCAAACCATTGGTGTTCGGCAAAGATGGTGAACAGGGGTTGTACTTTACGCCCGACTCCATCGAGGTTTGCGAACCTGAAAAAGCAACGGCGTGGAAGGCTGACGGCGATACCGGTGCCAATGCGTTTCGGATTTGCCAAGGCGCCGAAGCTGGCAAGATTCCGGTGCCGATCGGTTTGTTCCGCCAGGTTCAGCGACCGGTTTTGGACGAAGCCATTCACCATCAGGTGGAAGACGTCACCAAGAATCTTGGCGAGGGCACGCTGGAATCACTGCTGCAGAGTGGGGACACTTGGACTGTTTAAGAGTCCACTCGTTGGTGGAATGACGTTGCTTTACCGCCCACTTCGTGGGCTTAGAAGTCATTTATGCAGCGGCTTCTTCTTCGTCTTGAAGTCGCTTCAACACAGCTTCCAATCGGTTGC
>CAZMDZ010000233.1:0-6552 GCA_964565175.1 uncultured Planctomycetales bacterium | reverse complement strand
TAACTACCCTGTACGGAGTACCCACCGACCTCGACCTCAGCGGCTTCGTCAATCAAGACTAGGAAGTCGTCGGGCTTGCGCAGAGGTCCCTCCACTTTCAATTCGAAAATGGGCTGGTGATTTCAGTGGAAAGCAAATGGAAGGTCATCGCTCCCGACGGCAGCATTCATGACCAAGCCGATGAACATTTCGAGTCCATCGCCGACCGACCCAACCTTCGGCTGCAAATCCTGCTTGGCCAAGCCGTCACCCGCACCCAGCTCCACCCGCCGAAGAGCATCAGCTTGCACTTCAGCGGCGGCTATGAGCTGCGCCTGTACGACAGCTCCGAAAACTTTGAGTCTTTCCACATATACCCCGACGAGATCCATATTTAATCTCGCGACTACGATGCTAGGATAAACCCATGTCATTCAACCCGGACTGCGAGCGCCTGGTCAACGACCTGCTTCCTTTCGCCCAGATGATGCTCACTGAAAACGGTGAGTTCTTCCCCTTTGGAGGCACCCTCGGCGACGATGGGGAAATTCAACACGTCGGCGTAGAGACTGAAGACGAGAATCCTCCGTCGGAAGAATTGATCGAGCTGTTGAAGGAGCACTTCCAAACTGGTGCGGCTGATGGCGATTTCAACGCCACCGCCCTGGTTTACGACATTTTGGTCGTGCCCCCAGGTAAAGAAGACAAGCAAAACGCCATCGCCGTGGCTTTGGACCACCGCGACGGTTTTTCGGGAGTCGCTGTATTCCCGTACACCTTCGACGCCGCCCAAAAAGTAGAAATTGGCGAGCCCTTCGGTGGGCCCGGCGCGGGCGATATATTCGCCAGTTAACCCGCGCCTCACCGCCCGGCACCTTCACTCACAAATTGTGAGCGGGGACCCTTTCATGTACCCAATCTTCCGCCTGGCAACGACCATGATCCGCGCCCGCTTCCGGCCCAAGCTGGAAGCCGACGGCCAAAGCAAGGTCAACTTCCGCGCCTGGCCCAGCGACGTGGATTTGTTTTTGGAGTTGAACAACGCGCGCTATCTCAACTTCATGGAGCTGGGGCGTTGGGACTTGTCGCGCCGCACTGGTTTCCTGCAAACCATGAAGTCCAACAAATGGGGCGTGGCCGTCGGCGGTGCCAGCATCCGCTACCGCCGACGCATTCCATTGTTCCGCTCGTTCACGGTGACGTCGAGCGTGCTGTGCCACGATGGGCGCTGGTTTTACTTCTTGCAGGAGTTCCACCGCGGCGAGCAGATTTGTGCGTCGGCGTTAATGAAGGTTTGCGCGACATCTAAGGATGGCTTGGTGCCTGCTGCCCACGTGGCAGAGGTGATGAATGTAGACATGCCGGTCGACATCCCCGATTGGGTGCAAGCGTGGATCGACGCCGAAGGTCAGCGTCCCTGGCCGAACTCATTGGAACGCAGAATCGCATGACCTATCCGCACCTCATCCGGACAATTATTGCAGTTCCAATCCTGCTGGTATTTGTTCAATGCGCCGGTCCACCACTCGCACACGAGCATCAGGTGGTTTATAAATCCTTCATCAAGAATGACTTTAAGTTGCATATTTTCAATCCGCCAAACCATCGGGCGTCGGATCAGAAAGCGGCGATTGTGTTTTTCTTTGGTGGCGGTTGGAAGAGCGGAAACCCCAATCAGTTTCACCGCCAAAGCAAATATTTGGCAGCGCGAGGAATGGTAAGCGTCTGCGCGGAGTATCGAGTGAAAACTCGAAACGATACGTCGCCTAGAGAATGTGTGAAGGATGGGAAATCTGCGGTGCGTTGGTTGCGCAGCCATTGCAAGGAATTGGGAATCGACCCTAATCGAATTGCCGCAGGGGGCGGTTCCGCCGGCGGGCATATTGCTGCAGCCACTGCGGCCCTAACTGAGTTCAATCAACCGGAGGAAGATCCTTCAGTGAGCTGCGTGCCGAATGCATTGGTGTTGTTTAACCCGGTGATTGATAACGGTCCAGATGGTTATGGCTACGAGCGGGTTAAAAATTACTGGGAAGATTTCTCGCCCATGCACAATCTAAGCGAGTCAATGCCGCCGACCATCTTCTTCCTAGGAACGAAGGACGACCTCATTCCTGTAGCTACCGCCGAAGAGTACAAAAAACGCATGGAAGAACTAGGCGGCCGCTGCGACCTACATCTTTATGACGGCCAAAGCCATGGCTTTTTCAACTACTTCAAATCGCCCGTACACTATTCCGAAACCGTAATCGAAATGGATCGCTTTTTGATCTCCCTCGACTTCCTGGATGGAGACCCTCAACCCGAATTGCTTGAATATGAACTCTAGCGATTCAGGAGCCCCGGCTGTGACCCAACTTTCGCGCAACACCAAACTGCATCTTCTTTTCATTTTGTGGTGTAGCGAGTTCCTCTTCGGATCGTTGTTGATTTATCAACACTTCACCTTTGATCAGATATTCTTGACATACCCAATGCTCTGCATCGAACAAAGTTGGCTTAGCAAGTCAATTTTCCCTGGCCTTGCTTTCCTCACGCATGGCAGCTGGACCTTTAGGCGATGGATCAAGCTACTTCGGAGCCCAACAAGGTGACGTAGTAAAACCAAAATGAAAGCGTTTCTCTTTCTCGCAATATTCCTTTGCAGCTGCAACAACGAGGCGGCCTTTGATCCTACCATTCCTCCCGCATTGCTTCGTGCCTACAACGACGGCCGGATCCTCTTGGATGACGCCCCCATCACCGCGGAAGACTTAACCGAAACCCTGCGTCAGATTAAAAACGACGGCGGTGGAATCTGGTACTGGGTCGAGTTGGGTGGCGAGCCGCCATTTACCAATCAATCCGTCATTCATTTCGCAATCACCGAGAGCGAGGTTCCCGTTTCCCGATCATTGGAGGAGGACTTTTCGGATGAATACTTTGATGGAATCCAAGGCAGGCTTCGACTGGGTTTCCCCGGAAACCCGATTCAAGAATGCAGCCTTCACCAACTCCAATTCGAAACCGTGATGATCCTCGCGGAATATGGTTACGGGATATACACCTATCAAGCAGAGATGGCTGAGTGGAAGAAAAGCAATGCACCCTATGCAAGAACAGAGATTGACGGCGGCTGCATCGTTGGCCCGCCGTACATGACGACCAAGGCATGTCCGACGTGCAATGAGCTTGAATGGGAGTGGCGAAGGAAGTGGCGGCCAAATTCCAAAACATGATTTCACTGATTGGCTCTGAAATCGGCGTTGACGGAAGCAAACTCCGTTCATTTCACTGCGCACACTTTCAAGGAGGTCTACCGGAACTCCCATGGAAAGAGGATTGCTTCGACTGCTTTCTTGTTGCAGCAAACCAAGACCAAAGCAGCCTTTATGCAAAACCCTTCGCGGATGCCATCGTGCAGCAAAATATTGATTGGGTGGAGGTCGTCGGTGTGGATGCGGAAAAAATTCATGACCTAGTCGACCAAGCAAGTGTGGATGCGGGTAAGCAGAAGTATGTCGGTGAAGGGAAACCGATGACGGCTTGGCACACCGATGCTGTTTCGATTGTAGATATGGCTGGAGCTGTCTCCAATAGCCTCGGGTCTCAAGATCAGGTGCTTGGTCTGTGGATGGGCAGCGAAGACGGCTACGCCCGGTTTTGCCAGAACCTGAAGGAGCGACTCAAGGAACAGGCTGAGCAAACGAAACACCTGGCGATTGAATTGCGCGCGCAGGACCTGCGCTGGGTGACGGACAAACCAGATGATCATGCTGATCAGTGCTTGCATGGCGCGATTTATTTCAGCATTGACGGCACCGCCATGATCCTCCCGGAAGATGGGGAATGGACGCTATCCGCAGCCGGCCTATTTCTACTGCGTACGCTGGAGCATGATCACACTGAAGAGCTTCCGGTGACAGAAGGCAATTTCCTCATTCCCTGCTGCGGCTTTACGCCGTGGGATTGTGGCGATCGCTTTGAGGTTCTATGCCAAGGTTGCAACACCGGCATCGACTTTTGGATCACTCACACCGGCGATAACGTCACTATCCGCTTTAAAGATTGTGAGTACTTGATTCCGCTCGCCACGTGGCGACTAACAGTCTTTCAATTCGTCGATCAAGTGGAACGGTATTACCGTAGTTGCTCAGCCAAAGACTGGCTGGACGACAAAGAAGACTGCAAGGGTTGGGCAGCGTTTTGGCACGAATGGAGCACACGGAGAGGTCGCACCTTTATGCCTGTCGCACCGCCGAAACCCAAGTCGTCGTTAGACAAATGGACATTCTTGATTAGCGGTGGCATCGCGCTAGCCTGTTGGCCTGCAGGTTGGATCGCCGATCAAGCCAACGCTTTTGAAATGCCAATTTTCATCTTGCAGATGGTCGCCATCGTGGTCTGCTTCAGTTTTTCCTATTTCTATCTGCAATCCAGCAAGAACCCGGCCCCTTGGTCCGGCTACTCTCAACCACGGCTGGCTGCGCTCGCCAAAGTGGCGGCAGCAATCACCACCGCCATCATCGTACTGACTCTTCTGTTGATTTTCCTGACGCCTAGTTGGGATTGACCGCCGTCAGACAATCAAACCCGAACAGCGATTACATCAAACCATCAAAAGCCTCGGCGCCGGAACGCAGCGGCTCTTTGTTAATGGAATGCACAATATCCAACAAACGGCGCTTGGCCTTGCGGTAGTCACGCGCGCTGGATGGTCCGTATCGATACCAAGCACTGGCATCGCGGAAGCTCCATGAGAAGTCATCCAAACCAGGGAACTTCTTGGGGTTGTCGTCGTACTCGGCTTGGAAGCGGGTGCCAGGAATCGCTTTGAACTGGCTCAGGCGGACGCGGTCCAAGTACTTGCGGTGCTCGGCCAAAGTAGCAACGGTCATATCCAGATCCGCAGCTGTCTCACTGGGATAGCCCTGCATCACGGTCGTTCGCACACCCAAGCCAGCGGCGTGAGCGTTGTGCATAAACATTGACTTGGCGGCAAGGTCGGTTCCTTTATCCATTTCGTCGAGCATGCGCTGGCTGCCGGATTCCAAACCGAAATTGATCCGCATCATGCCGGAATCACGCGCTGCTTTTAAATCATCGGGGGCCAGCCCATTATCAGGGCGGCGATCCACATGAACCGTTCCCACCCAACCCGCTCCAGGAATGCGATCCTGAATTCGGTCAATCAACCCACGCCACATTTTGAGGTCGGAATTGAGCTTGATATCTAACAGGATGAAGTTTTTCGACTCGTGGCGGTCGGACAACTCGACGAGTTCGTCCAACATCGAATTCACCGTCCGTGAGCGGAAGGTCCGACCGTTTGCAGTGAACACATCGCCACAAAACTTGCATAGGCCCCAGCTGCAACCACGCCCTGCCATCACTGGAATCACGCGTTCGGCGTAAGCGCCCCACGGATAATCGCGGAAATCCGGAATCGGCAGCGAACTCAGATCCTTCAACGGCGGCGGCACGGGACTGCGGCGGCCGTCGGGGTAAAAGACGCCGGGGTGGCCGAGCAAATCTTTGCCAGCAACGGTGTCGCGGACCAAATCGGGAAGCGCGCGATCAACTTCACCACCGACGAAGGCCGTGATGCCGGGGATGTGCAACCATTCATTAGTAATCGCATCGATGTTAAACACCGGACCGCCCAACAATACTGGCACACCCTTTTTCGCCGCGAGCTTGCCGATTTCAACCACCGAAGGATAGTGGTTCAAATACGCCGACAGCAAAACGACATCGGGTTTTTGGTCAATGGCCTTGCTGACCTCCTCCATCACTCGCGGGTGCGGGCGCGTCGACCACCAGGAACGCAACGAACGAATGCTGCGACGGCTCCACTCCAAAGCGGGGTTGGTGGAAAAGTAAACGCGGCGCTGAACTTGATCTTTCCAGCCTTCGATCTTCTCCCGCAACTTCGCGGGGACGTCGTGCGAAAGCGGGCAGAGAACGTCGACGTCCATGCCGGTATCGCGCAACGAAGCGACCAAATAACCGATCGCTAAGGTTGGATACGAGGCAAAATTGTTCAGGTCAACGACCAGGACTTTGGGCTTCTTGCTCATGCGAGGGATGGGGAGTGAAATGCGCGACGGCAGACGTCGGCCAAGCACACTTATGCGTGTAATGATAGCGCTTTGACAGGTAGTGAAGACCGGACGAAGAGGGGGAGCTTCGCTAGGGTTGTGGCCAGCGCAGACTTACAGTTGGAAAGGAATAAGAGCGCCGATGGTCGAGTATAGCACGGGACTTTATTTTGGCTAGCGAGCAGCCTTGATCAAGCCAGCAGCATAATCCACGCCCTGCGGTGTGCTTGCGCCATGCCACGAAAGCAACTTCCCATCAACCAGTTGGAAACGATCGATCGGAAGCCCGGATTCGGCAGCGAGCTCCTCGGCGTGCTTCTGCGTAAAGTGAAACGGCTCCGAGCTGAGAAAGATGCGCTGGGGATTGGCCGCCGCAAGTTCACTGGCAGTGATTTGAGGATATCGCGACCCTTTATCTGCCACCAGATTGCTACTACCTGCCTGAGTCAATAATTCACTGATAAAAGTATTTCGGTTAACAGCCATCATTGGC